>VXZK01000098.1 GCA_009845545.1 Candidatus Poribacteria bacterium | reverse complement strand
CTTTTAATAATAACCATAGTTCTTGTGAGTGTCAAATAAAAACGCGATAAATTTGCGGATAATCGCGAGAATTGGATTAATTATACCCACAATTTTTGTAAATGTCAAAAAAATCTGCAAAAAATGTGAGAATTTCAGGACGGACGCAATTTTGACTGTCGCCCGTTCTGTTAGATGCGTATTTTCGGAAAACGCAACGTTTTTGTAGCACAAACTAAAAGTTTTGCGGCGTACTCGCCCAGATGCGAAGTGCATCATGCTACAAAAGAGCCGCATGCGTCTGTCCTAAATTTCTTACTCACCCGGGTAAAGTTGCTGTCGAGTTCATCGCTGTTTTATTGCTCCCCAGGTCGTTGTGAGATTAGTTCCGGGTGCAACATCGCGGGGCTTCTCCTGTACAGTATTTTCTTTCTGCTTGGGAAACAGCGCAATAATACGAGGATTATTAGCTTCAAGCGCAAGATCAAGAGCTGTCTCGCCTTCCTTGTTCTTAAGCAAAGGCTTTATCTTCTCGTGTGCAAGCAAAGCTTTGACGACATCTACCTTCGCATGCAGCACCGCATAGTGCAGGGCAGTCATGCCGCTAACATCCTGCGCATTGACGTTGAGGTTAGGATCGTCTTTGAGAATTTGTAGCGTATGCTTGGCGGGATTGTGCTTGGCTTCAAAGATCAATGGGTGTTTAGGACGGCACGTGTCTAGCTCTTTTATGTAAACATAGTCAGCAAAGAAGCAGTCTTCGATCACTTGCTTGTCGTGAAAGAATCTATAAAGCCAGATGATCCCGCGCTTATCGTCTTCGCCAATGCTTGAGGGATTATCGTCATCAGGAAAGTTTCTTGACATCGCCATCACTGACGCTGGCTGTATGCCTTCTGTATGACGCAACCCGCCGATACTTGGTAAAAACTCACGAGCATAGGTGTCTGCCAATCCAAAAGCATGTCCAAGCTCATGGAGCAGGACGGTGAGTATCTCTGGAGTAATTTTTGTCCCCATGCGCATGATTGCTGCGGGTGGTAAAAATACCCCTCTCCGAGCAACCGATCTTCCCTGGGTGCACTCAAAAGTCACTTGGAGATTAACTTTACGTCGTAACTCCAAGTCATCAGGCTGGTCGGGATTACGGTCAGGCTGGAGTTCATAGACAAACTTATCAACAATAGGTCGTCCTAGTTGCAGTTCCTTTAGCGGCTGCAACCACACTCGTAGTGAACCTGTTATAGCTTCCTGCAATGCTTCGCCGTTTTGTCGCTCTGCTGGCTGACAGTCTGCGCCATAACGATAGCCAATCTTCCACCTTGGCTGGAAAATATCTCTTATCAGCAATATGTGCTCATGCAATGTTCCGCTGCCTGCGCCTGTTATGAATCCATGCGCTACGGGTGTGTGAACTACGGGCGTGCCACTGAAGAACAGGCAGCCTACCAGCACACCTATAAAGAAAAGGTTGTTTTTTTTCAAAAGGTTCATTACAGTGTCTCCTCTGTTTTGATGGGGTTATTCTTTCTCGTATTCCTTGAGGAAGCCTCTGAATCCTCGGAGGTGCTTCTCTTCATCAGTGAGGAGTTTGATGCAGAGGTCTTGCAGGACAAGGTGTTGTTTTAACTGTACGCACTATTTTACCGAATATGAAAAAATTTTGCAAGAAATGTGAGAATTTATTACTCGCATTGCCGCTTGGTACAGTGCTCTATTTTCGTTTGCAAACGGTCCTTGCTTAAACCGGTTTTCTGGAAAGTCGGAGAACAGTTTCGCTTCACTGACTTCGTTGAGGTCGGACGGCGTGCCTAAAGTTTCAATTTCACCTAAATAAGCGATGCCCCAATATTCGAGATCGTACATGAAGCAGTGTACGTAACACAGAACTTCGAGATTTTTCAGTGTCGCACCGGTTTCCTCAAGGAGTTCACGGTGTGCTGTTTCTTCGGCGGTTTCTCCGGGATCAACACGTCCGCCGGGCAACACCCAGATATCGTTATCGCGCCATTTGCAGAAGAGGATTTGGCTTTGTTGATGGGCAACGCAATTGACGAACTCAATTTTTCCCATATTCTCTGGTGGATCGCCGAAATGAAGAAACATGTATCCGTCTTGTTCTTCAATCCTTTGAACCAATGTGTGTTCTCCTTTAGCCGACTGTCTTATCTTTTCGTTGATGGATAATGACACAATTGCCGTCTGGGTCTTTAATGATTGCCCAGAAACATACAGCAGATTCACCGAGCGGAGAATGGATCTGAATGCCTAATTGTTCTAATGCTTCCAAAGCAGCTTTCACGTTATCAACAGCGAGTGCGACCGTCCCGCCGCCGGGTTGTATAAAATCGTAACCCTGCCCTAATACCAACGTGCCGGGGTTTATCTCGAATTCTGCCCATGCGCCTTCATGTACCAAACATGCCAGTGGAATCCCAAGCAGGTCCCGATAAAAGGTGAGCGATTTCTGCATATCGCTCACTGCAAAAAAAGTGAAGTCAATGCCTAATACGTTCATGGTTTATAGTAAAGCCCATAATTATTTAGACGCGCGGTTGACCGTAGGGGCTGGGTAACCCAGCCCCTACGAGTGGGTAACGTTATCGTGGAGTGTCAACTTATTTTCGTGCTTTACTATAACATCTCCGCAACACTAACGCAAGTTGCCACCTGTTTATAGACATAGCACTCCTACGGAGTGCGGTTGCTTACATTCACCGTTTCTATAGACATATCACCCCTACGGGGTGGGGAACACTTGAAAGGCGTTATTGAAATTTGTTGGTAGCAACTTGGGTTAACACCAACCGAAATGGTCGGTTAAACAGCGAGAGATTGGATCGGATACTCGTCGGACGATGCCTCGTGTTCGGGGGGTGTCCAGAACGGGCTCCAATCTGTGGCGCGATCCTTTCCGATGTAAAGCGTCTTTCCGATAACTGCCCACGCTGTTCCATCGGCTGTAAACGCTATATAGCCTGTCCGAATCCGATCGGTAGGTTCTGTGAGTTGATTGTTGAGTTGCGTCCACGTCGTGCCGCCGTTCTCCGAACGACAGAGCCAAGCACCACCACCTCTCGGTCCGTTTTGGACTGTGGCGATCAGTAGGTCGGGCTCTGTTGGATGTACAGCGATAGCGGTGCCGTAGCGACGCGGCAACCCTTCAATCCGATGCTCCCAAGAGTGCCCACGGTCGGTACTGACATAAACACCGTTTTGCGTGTTTGCATAAACTCGATTATCGTCTGCAGGACACGTAGTGACCTGATGGACATCTTTATGAAGTTCCGGCGTGACGGGTTCCCAAGAAATCCCTTCATCGGCGGAGCGCATGATACTCCCGACATGGACATCAGCGTAACAAAAACCGTCTTGGGTTTTGGCAAGCGTCCGGACGGCGGGTGGACCGCCCCACGGTGTGTACCAATCTTTCCGACATTCCAATTCGTCAAACGCGATGACCCGTTCAGCCGGTCCGTCTTCTCCCACGAGACGATAGACGTAAGCGCCCTCATCCGTTCCGATGAGCAGTGTCAAGGGATCTTCGCGTACAACGAGTAACGAAGCGATTGGATCCTCTATACCTGTTGGAATCCGTTTTTCGCCGTCTTCTGATAAAAATAGTAGTGTTCCATCCGACAAGGTAGACAGCACGGCTTGACCATTTGACAATGAAACCATCGCGTCATGGTTTCCGCTGCCATTGAGACCTTGATGGCCTGTGCCGTTATAGATTTGGGTGGGTTCGCCGTTTCCATTATCTTCAACGGCATAGATAGCGTTGTGCGTGGCAATAAACATTATGTCTTCTCCTTTAAATCAACCCGATTTATCGACAAGGCGATAGTATTTCCATAATGACGCGATTGCCATCTGGCACCTATAGGAATTAGGGTTTGGATTCATTAGATATTTTGTCCTTGACGCGTGTTGCTTCCACGTAAGACCGAAGCACGGTGTTAATTTGTGCTTCGTAGTCAACGGTATGGGCTTTGAACCACTTTAATAGATCTGGGTCAATGCCCATAAAATGAGCAGGAAGAGGGGCAGTTTCCCAAAAAGTTTCATCAGTGGGTTGAGCATCTCTATCATTGCACGCGTCTTGGTAAACTTCCTCATCGGTCATTGTATCAACTTTCTTCCAATCGGTTTCATCGGGAACGCGTTCTAGTTCTTCAGGGGTATATTTGACTAAAGTAGATTTGTCTTTCATCCTTAGTTGCCTTTCTTGCTGAAATGATGCGGCGTGCGTTACCACGTCAAGTATAAACTACATACAAGATACGACCAACACTCCGACCAAGGACAACGATTCTTTCTTCGCCATAGTCGTATCGAATATCTACGCGCTCTATCCGATTAGGGTCATCAAAGACGCGGGTAGCGTGTTTGAAACTAATTCCACGCTTTTGGATACATTCTTGATTCTTGTGTTCGTCCCATTCAAAGTTCATTATTGCAGGTTTGAAGGGTGTTTTATTCGGGTCTTAATTCTGTCACCTAATGAGATATTATATCCTAACCGGCTTGCCTTGTCAATCTTATTCGTTCGGTCCAACATTCACCAACAGTTTTCGTCCATTCAGCGGCTGTATCGGGCGGTTGTTGTCATGAATGATCGCTTTAAACGCCGCGATTTGGGTTTCAGACATCTCGATGGGGGTTGTCAACACGATCCATTTGACACTTTCTGAACAAGGTGGGGTCGTCAACGAACCGTCGTAGCGATAGTAGTCACCGAAAAGCGACGGAGCCACATCCTCTACCTGATCATTTGGTGCGAACATAAAACGAGGATCGATGATCAAGCTGCCATCCTCGGTGACATTCTCAATACGTTGCGTTTCACCTCGGACTGCGGGTAGATGGGACCAGATAGGGTCAAATGAGGACTTGTGACGACCGCTCTCAATTAGCAATCCAACGACTGCCAACGCGCCATCCTCACTTTTATGAACGAAGTGAGCCTCCATTTCAAAGGGTTTACCTGCCACCGTATGTTCGCTGGGTGCATGGAAATGGAATTGGAGCAGCTGGTACCGCGTGCCATCAACCTCAATCCAGCTCCCTTCTGGGCATGCAACTTCAATTGTATGACCAGTGTTGCGGATGTTCATACTTGTTGGACGGTAGTCGTACGGAATAGGAGGCAGTTCTGCTGGCGTAGGGTTTACAAGATCAATTGGCGATTGGTGTTTCCCTTCAGCGCAGAGGAAATATTCCGGGCTGAGCTGCGCCCAAACATCCGGTCCGTTTTCTGTTTCGTAGCCCCACTCCATCTTCTCAGTGGTGGGTGATACATTCTGTGTCTTTCCACAACCTGTTATACACATAAGTACACACATAATAATAATCATCATCAATGAATTTGCAATATGATACAAACCACGTCCTAAAGTTAACATTTTAATATTCCTAAAGACTCACCTTTGCTTCATCCATACGCCATTTCAGGGTGTTTGCCGAGGACGCGGAGTAGCCGTTCATCAGCACCTTCTAAGACGTAATCCGGCATACGGTAGTTGAGGTAGGGCCAGAACCGCTGTGCGACAAAACGTTGCCCGTAGACTTGGTGGAACAGGTAACGGACGCGCTCCGTCTGGTTCGGCGCGCCGCGATGCCACGTTTGCCCGTTGAGCAGATAGAGATCCCCGGCTTTCATGAGCAGCGAAACAGGTTCTTTGTCCTCAAAGGTTGGATGCTCTGGATCATCGGGTTGTCTGCCAGAATAGTGGCTCCCGGGGACGAATTGGGACGGACCGTATTTGACGTCATCCTGATCGGTGAGTGCGATTTGGACGGACATACGCAGCACCGGCATCCGCAGTCTCGGGTCGTGCCGGTCCATTTCGGGTGTGATAGGGAACTCGACACCATCGTCAATATGAAATCGGTTGATGCCCAAATCTGTTCGGTTGAGGATACAGCCTTGGGCGATGCAGTGGCAGTGCTCGCCCAACACAGTTTCAGCGATGCTGATAATCGGCTCACGCACAAGCAGGTCCCGAAACATGAGATCGCATTCAAAAAGGCGGTGTACGACGATCGGATCTTTGCCGTCTTGCCGGGAGCCTTTGACATTCCGCATTTGCATGAAGTACGGTTCGGCGAAAATTTCGTCAACGCGCGCAACGATGCGTTCACACGTTTCGCGTGAGAGTACATTTCGGACAATCGTCACGCCGTTTTGGTAGAAGTCCTCCAGAACGGCATTCAGAGTATCTGGTGGTAGTGGTTCAGCGGGAAGCGTCCGTTCTTTTGCCATATTTCTGAGCCTTTCTATTCATAGGCTGTAACAATCAAGGGAAGTTGCTCGCGCTGTTTACCGAGTTCAGCACGGACACCGTTTGGGTTCAAGACCGTGACCGTTCCCGTGATGTCGTGAAGTGGGAAATCGCTCTGCGGTTGTGTGAACTCGACAGCTGGACGGTTGTGCCTGTCCTCAACAAAACAGTCAATGAAGTCGATGCCGCCCATGGTCTGGACGATGTTCGTTTGGGGCAGCGATAACGAAATCGGGGACCATTCACCACCGAACTGCCGATCACTGGCGGCGTTGATGACACTGCAATTCGTGAAGGTCACCCGCGCACCTTTTGCCGATTTTTCCTGAACCTTGATGCCGAAACCGACGGTGCTTTCAACGGTGCAATTATCGAATTCGATGCTGCCACCGGGTCCATCGTCTCTAACCTTCGATACACGGATGCCTGTTCCGTGCTTACTGCTGATGTAGCAATCTTCAAAGCGCATCGTCACGTCGTCAGTTTCGTCGGTGGTGTGCGCTAAGAAGATCTCAATACCGTCCCCAGCATTGTCAATAAACTTGCAGCCGGAGAATAGGACGTTCTTTATTCGCTGTTCGCTTTTGTCGGGTTCAATATCTACGCCAGAGCAAGGGGGTGTCCCCCACGTATTGGAAAACGAGCAGTTATCGACTTTGAGGTTTTCGGTACTGATGATACTGATGCCTTGTCGGTAGTGGTTTTTGCAGACGATGTCGCGTAGATGGACATCTTCAGAGTAGGAACGTTCCTTGCTGCCGTTGACGTAGATACCGTCGCCGCCGCTATCTTCAAGTGTTAAGCCTGCGACAGTTACATTTTTTGAGCCTCGAATCGCCAGCCCCATGCGCCACTCTGCCTTCTCGTACTGCCCGTACCATCGGTGCCACCCCATCTGTTGCAGCACAAGCCCTGTGATATAGTCCTGTTTCCACATCCGGAAAGTCGCACCATACCCACGGATTGTGAGATTCTCGACATCTTGTGCGGTGAACAATGAGTCGCCTCTGCCGCGATATTCGCCGCGTTTTGCCGAAACAACCGTTCCGGGTTCAAAAATCAACTCCTGATTTCCGGCAAGCCTCATGGGTCGGACGCTCCAATCGGCACGCATATTCGGAACGATTAACCGTTTCGCGCCAGAGTCAATCGCTGCTTGTAGGGTTTCTGTCGCGTCTTCCGGGTTGAACCCCCACCATGCGGCGTTGGCAACTGAATTTTTCCCGGCCTGAACGTCCGCAATCGCTTCAAGATTTTTCACAGTGCCCCCTTAACTTGTTCGATGTCATGAGAATGTTGGGTTTCGCTACGCTCAACCCAACCTACGTGTTTTCGTCTATGCAGTCAATCTATGATGCAAATGTCTTCTCATCGTCGAGGAGCATTAGCGCAAACCAAGTATTGATGTCGGTGCGCTCCGGTGCGATCCTATTGATCATGCTTGCCATTAACGCTTTATAGCGTTCATCGGTAGGTCCCATCTGCGTCATCCGCTCGTTATATGCCTCAATATCGGTATCGCTTTTCGGATGATCCGCCTTCAGCCACGCTTCCACCTCTGCATCGGTTGACAACGTTTCTAATTTCTCAGCGAATTCTGTAGCGGAGACACCGAGGAATGTGAGCGTCGCTCGATCAATCCCTGAATCTTCACCATAAAAATAGGCACCGAGTGTGTTGCTGTTGGAAGCGCGTCCCTTGTCAATCAGACGAGGGAGTTGAACCATCCCGTAGACATCGGTGCTGTATGGACTTCGCGGTGCGCGTCGGTTGAGGTCTATGATGCCGAAACTCAATTGGTCGTCGAGGTCTTGTAGTGCGACCCAGGTATTGATGTCCGTGCGGGTCGGATCTATCTCTTGGCGACGTGCGTTAAACCGTTCCTGTGAGGCTTCATTGGGCGCGTAGTTTATCAACGTTTCGTTGAAGGTCTCAATTTCGTCGTCCGATTTATCACAATTTTCGCGGACCCATGCGCCGATTTCGAGGTCGTTTGGGTTGTTCACGGCTGCTTCTTGAAAATCTGCGGCTGAAATACCGAGGAAGGTTAGGATGCGTACATCTTGTCCAGAATCGTCGCCGTATAGGTATTCACCGATTTTCTCTGCGCGCGCTGCCCGTGCTTTATCTGCCATGCGTGCGACCCCGCAGACACCGGCAATATCTTTCGCGCGTGCGCTGCGGGGCGGACCGGCGGTGAGGTCAACCTGCCAGAAGCTGCCCCAATCGTCGAGTTCCATGGACTGTAGTACTGTTGTAATATCGGTTCTACCGGGGGCATAGCGAGCGAGTCGGTCTTTTAAGCGTTGCTTATGTGCATCAGTATCGGGCAGTTGGCTCAGGGCGGCATCGTTAAACTCGGCAATCTCTGCCGCCGTCTTTCCACTTGTTTCAAGTACCCAGTGTCCGAGTGCGGTATCGTCGCGTTCACCAGCGGCTTCGGCGAAAGCGTCCGCTGAAATCCCTAAGCATACTAAGACGCGTTGATCTAAACCGGAGCTCTCACCGTAGATATACTCGCCGAGGGTTTCGTCGTTATATGCGCGCGCCTTGTCTGTCATCCGTGCTGCGCCGACGATTCCGGCGACTCCGAGGTTTGAAGGGCGGCGCGGCGGTTGGCGTGTTAAATCCATAATTAAAATGTCCTTTCAATTCAAAATGCTGAATTAAGTCGTTTGTCCATATTGTATTTATATTTAGAAGGAATGTCAATAAAAAAGGGACTCAGCAGTCAGCCATCGGCTATCAGCGGTCAGTGAATGTCGCGATCGGGAGATCGCTCCTCGAAAAGAGAAGCCGCGAACAGTAAATCGAAATTTCCTTGATATTTTTTATGGAAAATGCTATATTTATCAGGACTTACGCAAATTGAGAAAATATCGGACATTCAGACGCAAAAAAACGGTA
>VXZK01000104.1 GCA_009845545.1 Candidatus Poribacteria bacterium | reverse complement strand
TATCTTAAATCCACCGGTGTCGGTGAATTCGGGTTCGGGTAAGCCGGCATCACTGCAACGGTGGATCATGTCTAATGTCCCTGTTCCCATCTCTTCAATGTATCGGTTGAGGTACAGTGAGCGTGCAAGTAATCGGTTATTAGGGATTGATGGGTGCGCGTTCCGTAATTGATCCAATGTTAGAAGTGGTGGTAATCCTCCGGGATTCCAAACCTCAAGTCGATCTGAGAACAGCATCACTTGGACGCTGGCATTACTGGTATAGTCCCGATGTGCTACAGCATTGACAATGGCTTCCGTCACAACTTCCTTCGGTATTTCGTAGGCGACGGGTGCTTGCACGCTTTCTGCGCGTGTGCCTACCCATAGATTGATCTTGCTAAGTATGAAATCTACAGCTTGATCAACGAGTTGAAACACTGTTCCATTGTAGATTTGGTGTGACGGGATTGGTTTCGCTACTTGAGTTCCGTGGTAGTGAGCACACTTAACCGCAGAAGAAATTAGGAACTGTTGCGGTGCCTTCCCAAATACTAACATTGCCGCGTTTGTTGGTCGTCCATCATTTAGGAGATTGAGGTGTCCTAATAATTCTTCCGGGGATGCTTCTTAGGGTAACGGGAACGCCCTTGCACCGCGCGCTATTCGGATAAACCGAGTCATTTGTTCAGCGTCAAGATCGTCCAGTGATGCTTTTAAACACGGTGCCGCGTCAAAAGGTTCAGAACGGATGAGGTCTTCGCTATCAAGGTATTCAACTAACGCTGCGTAGAGTGCTGTAACTAATTCTTCCGAGGTATTGAATCGTTTTCGGATAAGTCCGGCTTGTGCCTTACGGATGAGTGCTTGCATTTTCGGGTGCCGATTGTCGTCGTTTGTACCTTTCACGAAAATCAGGCGATGAACATCGTTAGCGGTTGCTTGATCAAACTCCCGATCTGTCGGTGATACGCCTTCTGCATCTTCCGATCCGTAATCGTCGCCGAATAACCCGACGTAGATATCGGACTGTTCGACTTCGTCCAGATAAAGCGAATCGGGACGACGATCTGACGCTGGCACATCCTCAAACAAGAATACATCAAAGAACCGTCGCATCAACGGATCGCCGCGCAGATAGTCGCGTAATGCTGCGCGTTCCTGCGCGAATTCAGTTTGGACGCTGCTGATAAAAATACGGATAAGATTCATATAATTTTGTTGATTTTGTCGCCGGTCTCCTTGTCGCCTCTCAGTTCCACCATATCTTTAAAACTACCGCCCTCAGGTACTTCAATTACGGGGTAGGGGTCATTCGCAGCCTTATCGGAAACGTATTTCATGAACAGCAGCGTCAGGATATAGTCTTTGTATTGTGATGCATCCATCCCGCCGCGAAGTTCGTCGCAGCTTTGCCAGAGCGAAGCATAGAGTTGTGATTTCTTTATTGCCATGCGTGAATCCTTTCTTGTGAGATTAGGAACAGTATATCAAAGGTGACCAATTAAGTCAACAAGTTTAGGATGGTGTTGCTGGGTCGCGAGCGACAAGAAACACCCAAGCAAAACACTCGCTCCTACAAGAAGTGTTTGAATGGAATTGAAAGGTTCTTGTGCCTTTTCAGGGTGTATATGATATAATATGTTCAGACGACACGTAGCCAATACCCTTGAAAAGACAGAGGAGCGTTCACAAGAAAAATGGCGGGCCCGGATAACTATAGACGTTACCTTCGTAATTCCTGAGTTGGATTTCTTCATCATCAAAGGCAACGAGCAGATTAGGAGGCAATATGAACACGTATCAAGTCAACCGATACACCCAGTGCATCACACCCCTCGGCGGAATTATCGCACTTACCTGTTTCTTCCTCCCGTGGGATATGACTTCCATGTTTAACCCTACTGTTTTCATAGCAAGTGTTATGATTGTCGGTGTGGGCCTCTATATGGTAATCCGACGAACGCCTTGGAAATCCAGAGTCCCTATTCTTATGAGCAGCGGCATCGGACTCGCGATTCTTTTAGCCGAGCAATTGGAGAATACCAGAATGAACCGGGTTTTTGATCATGGGAATTCCACAATCGAGTTAGGCTTTTGGGGCACAGTCGCTGGACTTATAATCGCTGCGCTCGGGACTTTCTTAATCAGAGCAGAAATGGAAAAGGCGCATTCTAAAGATTCTGTAGAAGTAAAACGACTCTGGTTTATCGTACATGCTGGTGGGATTATTGCACTATTTGGCATGTTCATGCCCTGGAAGGGGCTAAGTTCTATACCAGGTCATACTTTGATGCAGACAGGTTTTAGTCGTATGGATCAGGAGCCTCTCCTCATATTTGTTGTCGTCGCGACCGTAATCGTCCTTGTAGGTAGTTTCTACACGTGGATGAGTGGAGACCTCAGACGATTAAGGGAAGTGGTTCTTGTGAGTATCGGTATCGGACTTGGGATTCTTTTTGCCTATTCTTGGGATATTTCTGCTCTGGAAATTTACAGCCAAAAAATCCTGGGAAAGCCGTCTCCTGAAACGCTTAGACGTTCTATTCACTTCGGTTTCTATTTGACAACTCTCGGATATGTCATCGCTGCATTTGGGATGCTTTGCAGTTGGGATGTTTTTGATCAAGAGCAAAATAAAGATGAGCAGGTGGAAGTTTCCGAGGCATGAAAGACATTTAGGACACTATTGGAGAACTTAACAGAATACTATAGATATTCCACTCAATTGGGTCTTTGGGGGACAATTATAGGGTTTGTTGTCACTGTCATTGGTGTTTTTTTTCAAATTTGGTTTTTGGGGAACAGCCATCGGATATGTCATCGCTGCAGTTGGGGTGTCCTTAACCACAAGAAAAAAATAGGGACCCGCAAGTAGAGGTCCCCACAGAATCTGGATGACATCCTCCGTTTTGTCATATTCAACTTTTATCACCAATCCTCATCAAAGAACGGCGTACTCGGATAGCTGTAGACGTTACCTTCGTAGTTCCGAAGTTGGATTTCCTCGTCATCGAAAGCCACAACGGGGTCAGGGATTAGCGCGATTTTTCCACCACCCCCCGGGGCATCGACGACATAATGCGGTACACCGAGTCCTGATATATGACCACGCAACGCCGCAACGATGTCTAAACCCGTCTTTACTGCTGTCCGGAAATGATCCGTCCCGACAATAAGATCCGCTTGATAGATATAGTACGGCTTGACCCGAATCCGTAACAGTCCCTTCATCAGCTCCACCATCACGTCAGGATCGTCGTTCACGCCTTTCAGGAGCACCGTCTGGTTACCCATCGGTATGCCTGCATCTGCCAGCATGCCGCACGCTTTCTCCGTCTCAGGTGTGATTTCGCGGGGGTGGTTGAAATGCGTATTAATATAAAACGGGTGATACTGCTTCAAAATCGCACACAGCTCAGGTGTGATGCGTTGCGGGAGCGTCACGGGGACACGCGAGCCGATCCGAATAATTTCCAAGTGTTCAATCGCTCGTAGCCCACCGACGATCATATCAATTTTCTTATCTGTCAGCATGAGTGGGTCGCCACCGGAGATGATAACATCACGGATCTCAGGATGTGCTTGGATATAGGCGAGGCCTCTTTCGACATTATCCTCAGAAATCGAGTGCGGGTCACCAACTTTCCGTTTGCGGGTACAGAAACGGCAGTAGATGGGGCACATATAGTTGACATAAAAGAGTGCTCGGTCTGGATAGCGATGCGTGACGTTCGGCACCTCGCTATCGTCTTCCTCGTGGAGGGGATCCTCTACGCCTGTGCTAATCAATTCTCTTGGATCAGGAACAACCTGTTTCCAAATCGGGTCCCCTGGTTCTTCTATGAGACTAAGATAATAAGGATTGATGCGGATCGGGAATTCTTTGTGAATGCGCCGCATTTCCTCTAAGTCAACATCAAATGCGGCGGCGAGTTTTTCGGGTGTGTTGACAGTATCTCTAACAAGACTTTTCCATTCTTCCATAGAGTGTCCTTCCTTCCTTTTGGCGTAGTTTGCGGGTTTCCAAAACTTGCTATTGAAACGTGGCGTAGTTTGCGAGCCAAAACTTGCGCTACAGAGGTCTGCTGTCGCGCTTGTCTCTCTAAGTGTAATACCCTAAGCAATACGTTGGGTGTGGGTCTATAAGATGCAGAATTAGGGTGCAGGCGTGTAGTTTTCGATCGTCACTTTTGTCATGACATCACCTTCGCGAAGTGTTTCGACAACATCCATCCCGTCTATAACCCTCCCGAACGTTGTATAGTTTCCGTCTAAATGTCCAACGTTTCTCGGATCAGATGTGAGGCAGATATAAAACTGGCTTCCGGCTGAGTCGGGGTTCTGTGTACGTGCCATCGCTATGACCCCTTTATCATGCGGCGGCATTTTGTCGCGAAGGTCAGGATCTTGAAATTCCCCTCGGATTGTCCATCCAGGTCCGCCGCTACCGGTACCGCGTGGGTCGCCGCCTTGGATAACAAAACCCGGGACATACCGGTGAAAAGTCACGCCGTTGTAAAATTCGCTCTCAATCAGCTGCGCAAAGTTTGCTACCGTGGCGGGGGCAGCTTCAGGATAAAGTTCTATTATAATGTTGCCTTTTTCGGTTTCTATCGTTACATTAGGCAATTGTTCGTTGTTGCATGAAATAACTGTCGCCAAAAATGCACTTACTAAGCTTAATCGCATGATTTCATTGTGAAAACTCGGAATTTTCACGAATTCCTTTTTTGTCTTTTTATAAACCTAAGGTTTACGCAACATCGGTTCTGTTCAAGAAAGCGGAGGCGTAAATCTGATTTGGGTTGTATCGAAAATCTTCCGCGAGAGTCCTTATGTGGACATAGGGCATTCTCGGCGAAATAAGAATTGATATACATTATACACCGATTTGCACGTGAAGTCAAACAAAATTTGGAGACAGGCAGTTTTCGGTGATAGCAAAATCGAAAAATATGTTGACATTTCAATAAACAGGTGTCGCAAACACACGTCCTCGCAACGGACAGCCGATGGTTGACGGCTGACACCTAAATTCGACCTTGACATCGTAGTTTAGATATGTTATCCTAATAATTGGGGGTGGTTGCAGTGCGGAGCATCTCTACAGAGAATCATAAAACACGCGAACTCTTAGCAACGTTAAGGTTGCTATCACCAGGGACCCATCTGAGAGAAGGTATCGATTATATCATACAAGGCAAGACGGGCGGACTCATTGTCGTTGGCGATACACCAGAAATCTTAGATTTAATAGAAGGTGGCTTTCGGATCAATTGCCAATATGCCCCGGCGCGTTTGTATGAATTATCGAAGATGGATGGCGCAATTATCCTTTCCGAGGATATGAAACGCATCGTTCGCGCCAATGTGACGTTACGGGTGGACCCATCTATCCCGTCCCGCGAAACCGGACTCCGCCACCGATCCGCAGATAAGTTCGCTAAACAGACAGAACACATTGTTCTTGCTGTGTCACAGAGTCGAAATACGCTCACCTTATATCTCAAAAACCAACACTACATCTTCCGGGAGCGTTCCGTTCTACTCTCTGGCGCGAATCAGACGATGCTCGCGCTGACCCAGTATGTCAAGGCGATGCAAAATGCCGCCACTCTGCTGAATTGGGGAGAATTAAGTGGGAATGTTACATTAGCAAATGTCGTCACGGCTATCCAACTGTGTGAAAGGGTCCGTCGTGCTGAGCAGGACTTGAACCTATATCGAATCGAATTAGGCACGCAGGCAGAATCCATACAGCATATCCCTGAACTTACGACTGAAATTGATAGTGGGCTTCTGATTACTAAAGATTACTATCATGAACGTTTGCGCGATGAATCCGATGCGGTTGAGAAAATTATAGGACTGGATGCAAACTGCCTCGCAAACCAGAGTAATATTAGTGAGGCTTTGGGATATCCCCGAGATATTCGGAATACCTTTGAAGTCCTTGAACCACGCGGGTACCGAATGCTAAGCCGGGTACCTCGGATCCCTTTCAATATTGTTGAGAACATTGTTCATGAATTCAAAACGTTGAATAGAATTTACACAGCCGCTATTGATGAACTGCAAGCAATTGATGGGGTCGGAAAAACAAGGGCATCTACAATCAAGGATACACTCTCACAGATGAAAACGACTACGACTCAACCCCATACACTTGCTTTGTCAGTGTTTGAATAGGAGAGAATATCACGATCAACTGAAAATTAACCGACTTCCCAGACCCGATGAGCGCGATTTGTAACCGCGCCAGACATTGTAGACAAAGCACCGAAAATTAAACTGAACGGAAAAACAAAAAAAAAAATTAGAAGGAGCTACACAATGAAACGATTCATTGTTTTACAGCGAAAGTATAATTTCGCATTGCGTAGGATTTTGATTGTCGCGATGCTTCTCGCCCCTTTAGTTTTAGCAGGTTGTGGTGGAAAACTCGGAAAAATTGAGCCATCTGTAGTTGACACGGCGATAGCGGACGCAGAAGCAGCCATCACAGCAGCGCGGGGCGTTGATGCCGCATCGCTGGCACCTGATGCATTTCAAGCCGCTACATCCAACCTTGAAGCTGCAAAAACAGCACTCACCGAAAAAAAAGGCAACGACGCGCTCCGTCTCGCCTATCAAGCGTCTGCTGATGCCAGACTCGCCCATAGGCACGCCATCAACGTTCACAAAAACTCCAAATTAAATGCTGCGATCTTGGAAAAAGAAGCGGGGGCGGCGGAACTCCTCCAGAAACTCAGCACTCAGGAAGCAGAACTTGCACGCGTTAAGTCTGAGATGCAGACGGCGCGCGGCGCGGAAGATCAATTGAACCAGAAGATTCGTGACCTTGAAAAAAAGAACCGTGAGTTGAGCATTACACGAGAAAACTACGGAAAACAGGTTGCTGAGCTTTTTAAAACTTTGGAGGATATGCAGACACGCGGCAAGCGGGCAGAAACTGAAATCCGTAACTACGGCAAAGAAATTTCGGTGCTCCGCCGCAAAATCGATATCGCCGACAAGATGGTGAAAGAGGAGGGGTATCAAAAACGCTCTGCTATTGCTGAAGCGGAATCCCTGAGAAAGCAAATACGCGAGCAAGCTGAAATCTATACCCAAAAACTTGCAGAGGCGGGGCAGCAGGGGGTCGCTGCGAAACACGCAGATTTTCTTAAACAGCAAGCGCAGGCATCGCGGGCTTATGTAGACAGCAAACCGCCACTTGCTCCCGCGAAGACCGGGCGTACCTCGCTCTCTACAGCGCAGATAGCCGCTGGTAAAGCCGCACTCAGTAATTGGGAAATCGCATGGCAGAGCAAAAATCTTAATGTCCATCTCGCCCATTATGAACACAACATTGTCGTTGATAAAGTCGTGATTCATGAGAGTAAAGAGGATCGAAGTAAAATTGACAGACAGCAGCTGGAATCGGATCTGCGTCAGATGAGCGCACACGCATGGCGGAACGTCAAAACCGACACTGAAGTCGAAAGCGAAAGCATTATCAGTGTTCAACAGATGAGTCGGTTAGTTGTCCCTGCTGTTGACGAGAATGCGACTGCACTCTATAATATTTGGATTCGCGAAGTTTGGATGCATCAGGTCGGGAACGCTTGGAAAATCCATCATGAGATCTGGAAGATTTTTGAGAATGTGCCAGACTTTTAAACTACGAGGGAGGTTAGATTGTGAACGACGTACAGAACCGGCAAAACAGTCCTAAGAAAACTATTATATCTCGGAACCTTATATGGGGGGGTGCTATTGCGGCAATCGTTATCGCTTTTGTTCTATTCCTCGTGATATTCATGAGTTCGAGTGAGACACCTACCGCCTTTCTGGCGAAATGGAAAACGGCTCTCGAATCCGGCGATGCCAAAAAGTATGAATCTCTCTGGGTCAAAAGTGAACGTCAGCACCCTGATAGAGGCTATCAGAATACAGCAAGACTCCTAACAGATAATGTCAACTTTGAAGTTAACCTTGAAGGGAGCAGCCAACCCTACCGAGAACCACGATTCCCGAATCGCTATCGAATTGAAGGGATTCCTGTCACGGCTCACCTGCCAGAGGGATCAAGACAGCAGTTGCGAAACCTTGTTATTGAAAAGAAAGGCATTATCCAACAGCGATGGAAAATTATACAAGATGAAATCGTCGGTGAAGGTATGGTCGCGACGGTGGCACCGGAGTCCACACCCCAACCGAATCTTGTCAATAACGCCAAGAGCCCTGTAGGGCCCTTAGTGATCGCTTGGAAAAGCGCATTGGAAGCGCAGAATGTGCAAACGTATACCGATTTGTGGGATAAGTCTGCCCGAAAGAAACGCGCCTCAAGCTTCCGCAGTGCGACAAAGTTGATGTCGCAAACCCATATCGTTGAAATCCAATATGCTACCCACAGTCCTGTGCCAACCCAGAAAAACCGCTATGTTGTTGATGGCATTCGCGTAACCTTGCAGAATGGTGAGGAGATCCTTGAAACGCACAATCGCACACTTACTATTGAGAAAAAAGGGTTCTTCAGGCGAAAATGGAGGCTTATTAACGATCAGATCGGTGAAATATCGGGTGCGATCGCCCTCAAGCGCGCTGAACAGGTGAGTACGAATACGGTTTCAGGTGAAGAGTCCGGTGGAACTTTTGATGGAAATGCACCGATTGATACACATCTCAAAGTCAGACAAATCCTTGGAAAATGGCAGGCAGCTTGGGAAGAAAAGGACCTGGACACTTACATGTCTATCTATTCAGACAAAGCCTTGATTACGCGCGTCACTGTACGGGATGGTAAAGAGTCCGAGATCTACCTTAAGAAAGGAGAACTCCGCGCCAAGATGAAGAGATTGAATACCGTGTACAGTGATATTGAAGTCGAGATCTCTAACTTACAGGTTAACGGGGACCGCGCGGTCGCAGATGTCACATTCTTGCAAAAATTTAAAGGGACCCCTGCGAGCGGCACCCGACCTGCTTACTCCGATATCGGCACCAAAAACCTGAACTTGATGGTTGACCCAACCGACGGGCACTGGCGAATCTATGCTGAAACGTGGAAGCGTTACGAAAATGTACCGGACTATCCAAAAATGTAAAATAGTTTTGAGGACTCAGTCATACTCTTGTGGCAGTTGCGAGAAAAGTACCTGTCCACAAGTGTTTTTTAACTGAACTCATAGCGAGTACGCGTTATGAATGGTTGAAAGTGATACGAAAGTTAAT
>VXZK01000395.1 GCA_009845545.1 Candidatus Poribacteria bacterium | reverse complement strand
CTTCAGACCTTGGGTCTATCCCGCACTTCAACATTAAACTGTTATAATGTCTATTATATCCGCAGGCAGTTTAGGACAGGCAATAGCAAATTTGATTTTGTCTGTAGCTTCGTTAGATCAGAGAGTTAGTGATCTTGAAGGAGATAGTTAAAATGAACGAAATTCGTAAGAAACATATCGCTCGACTTCCTTTCGCGCGATATCCAAATTATGAGATAACATCGGACGATGTCGCAGTTACGATTCCGCTGTTTCATTCGCCTGTGGATTCAGGATTTACGGAATATAATGAAAATCGGATCAAGAATATCCACGCCAAAGGTGCGATCTGGGTGGCGATGGGACTCATCAACAATACGGACCTGGCAGCTAACGGTGTCGGTATCTATTTCCATCTCGAAGATAAAATATACGATATTGCGAGAGAGATATTTGACACCTTTGGTGTAGATGATAAATTCATCCGTATGATGACGATTGATGATTTTGAATCTGATAATGTTGGGGCTGCACAATACGGCAAGAAGTATATGTTCCTTGAAGATGATCTAAGCCCAAGCCAATGGCTCATGATGGACTCCGACGCTTTTGTGTGCACAACAGGCGATAGGTTTGAATGGTACGATTGTCTCAGGGCATTCGTCAACCCATCTGCAATGAATGCAACACCGGCAATTTACCAGACAGACAAAGATTACCAACACTGGGTACAAATGTGTTCACATGCAGCAGGCTTTAAGCTTGAGAAACATATCACACTCATCGAGCAAGAGAAACGGGCATTGCTCAAGTTAGGTGTGCCCGAATCGGATATGCTTTTAGGGCCAAGCAATCGGCAACGCACTTATACATGCACACAGATGCTCGTTTTACCGACCGCACATCCTATCATCGACTACATCAAACAGCATTGGAAACGATGCCACTGGGATGAAGGGATGCTTAACGTTTATCATCTCCTGCACGGCGATCTATCTCTCCTACCCGATAAACTCGGCGAGCTACCGAAACATCAGTTTGAATCGGAATATATTGACCGCGACAAGTCGTTAGATCAGCACGGTTACCTCGCGCATTTACTACCGGATAATCGCGTTGAAATGTTGCGGACCGATGAATACTTTGACGATTTCGAGCACGCACTCTTACCGAGCGGTACGGACAGCAGGAACCTGCAAAGTCCACGCGGTGCTCTCGGTGCAGGCAGCTCAGATAAGGAGCAAGCGGGTGCCCATAGATACGGGACATTTTACAATGATCTCTTTGACATCCTGTTTCTAAAGAAAAATCGAAAGCTATCAGTGCTGGAGATCGGGGTCTCGGCTTACGGCGGAGGTTCCTTGGCGGCATGGCAATCGCTTGAATGTGTTACGCGCGTTGTCGGTATAGACACAACAGAGTACAGAGGCACGCTCAATGAGAAGTCAACTTTTCATCAGTTAGACGGCTACTCTCGAAAAACAATAGATTTTCTTAAAGAGAAATATCCCGAATTCGATATTATCATCGACGACGGATCTCATAAAATAACGGATCAGGCGTTTTTTCTCGAACATTATGGCGAACTCCTTGATGCTAACGGACGGTTGGTCTGTGAGGATGTCGCTGATGATGACTTCTTCCGGCAGATGTGCCAGCTAGATGGGATTTACGGCTTGGATTTGTCAGCAAACCGACCGGAAAAAAGGAAGAACGATACGCATAACGACAGAATTTTGGTCAAAGAAATTACCATTCACCGTAGGGACGAGGTCTCCTCGTCCGCGCTGGAAACTGAAAAACCAAGAGTGTTTACCGCACCGCCACTGCGGGAACGACACCACCTACATATTCTAATGATGCCTTACGGACACAGGAATATCATCCCGACATGCGCATTTGACCAAAGAGTCCATAGATCCGCAGATATGTGGGCAGATATAGGTTACAATGTCACGACTTACGGACACAAGGATGTCGTTGTTTCTTGCAACGAGCATGTACCTATTACCGACGATGCAATACTCGAACAAACGTACGGACAATGCGACTACAATTTTGTGCCTGATCATTCGATAAATGATGCCACTTTCAAAACTTTCGCAGATAACGCTGTGCCAGCATTACGCAAACGCGTGAAAAAAAATGACCTGGTGCTGGCGTTCTATGGACAAGGGCATAAGGTAATCTGTGATAGCATCTCTGATTTACCTTGCCATATCGTTGAACCCAGTATTGGATACCCGGATCCATTTAGCAAGAACCGCGTTTATCAGTCTATCGGATATATGCATAATGTCCGCGGTCAAGCCACTTATGCCTACCGACTTCAACAAGCGTTCCCTGATAAGTTCGACGAAATCAATATAACACCGTGGAACGTTGAATCGGAAAACACGCCACTCTGGAACGACACCGTCATCCCGAACTTCTATAACCCTGATCTATACATAGACCCCGAAGTATCCGATAACGACCGCGAGGAATGGCTATGCTTCATCGGACGCATACATCCCTGCAAGGGACTGCAAATCGTTTTTGATATGGTTGAGGCAGCGGATATACCGATAAAAGTGGCGGGCCCCGGCGATATAAACAGACTCGGTTTTCCAGTGCCGAAACAGGTCGAATACCTCGGCATCGCTGATAACGAGCTGCGAAGGTATCTCTTAACACGCGCGAAGGCGTTGGTTGTCCCAAGCCTCTATCTCGAACCGTTCCTGGGTATCCATGTTGAACGCCTGTTTCCAGCATGCCCCCTGATAACTGTCGACTTCGGGGCACCGATGGAGTATTGTCTTGACAGTGTAACCGGCTTCCGGTGCATGAACATGGATGATTTTATGTACGCCTTGCGGAACCTTGATCAGATCGACAAGGAAGCATGTCGCAAAGAGGCGTTGCAGTTCACTGTGAAACGCGCTGCCATCTCCTATCACGAGTATTTCAATCGGATACTACGGAACAATAGCATCGGCTGGAACTCCTACGACCCAAATCGGGCACGTAAGGATGGATTGCGGCGCGATATGACAGCGTCCGAAATAGAAGAACGGTATGCCGAAATTCAACAGAATATTTTTATAGAAGGAGGTGAAAAAAATGAGAGTGCTTTTTGACGGAAAAATGATCGACGCGTCTTTTCTTCGGAACGTCTATGTCGAGAAAAATAAAGCAAATGCTTTTGACGTTGTTGTGGATGGAGACTGGCTGGAGCATAGAGTTCTGGAGACGTTTCCAACGGAACGCGAGGCAAAAGACTGCGTGAATAAACTCGCAGAGAAAATCATAAAGGCAGATAACGACGATATTGTCGATATGCGTTAACTTCGGCATTTTTTGCGTTGCTTTTTTTGGGAATCCTGTTATAGTGATGGGTGTCCGTTTCATGGACACCTATCAATTCTCCTTTGCCGTAACCCGCACGCTATAGTGGGCTGGACGCTTGTCCACCCCGCGAGGTCGGCAAATCAAAAGGGGAAAAAAGGATATTCTAAGGAGAAAACAATGTCAAAAAGAAAATTTGTTTTATGTGTGCTGCTGCTGCTTTCGCTGTCTGCAAACGCTTTCGCGCAACTTCATATAACAGTCGAATATAATAAAGATTGGGGAAACGCCCCCACCTCAAATATTAAAAAGTTGTGCGAAAATGTTGCACTGCATTTTCAGGAACAACTGCGCGACGAACATAAGATTCATGGTGATCTTTTAATCGTTTACCGCGCGGAGCGTCCTATCGCTTATTATCGCACCTTCTTCGGTGGCGATGCCGATGACTATAAAATCGGATTATCGGTCACAGGGAGATATTGGGACGAATTTTCCTACCAGTTCGGACATGAGTTTGCTCATATTCTGCAAAATCATGATGAACTATACGAGAAGCTACCGAACCAGATAAACGACTGGTTTGAAGAGGCGATCTGCGAACTTGCGAATCTATGGGTACTTCGACGGATGCATGACACCTGGGCATCTCGCCCACCTTATGATAATTGGCGAGATTATAGAGATGCACTCTTAGATTATGCAAACTGGCATATGAATCGCGCTGAAGTCCAATACGATGGCTCAGGTGCGGAGTGGTTAGCTGAATGGGAAGACTCTATGCGTCGTGATGAAGGATTTACGTACGCTCGGGTATCCCAACTCTCACACAAGTTCCTACCGATTTTTGAAGAACACCCGGAGGCATGGAACATCATTAGACAGATGCCCGTATCCAACGCTAAAATGTCTGTCTATATGAAGGAATGGTATGATGCCGTAGATGTTGGAGATAAGGTATTTGTTGAAGCGATTGCTACGGAAATGGGTATCCCTGTTACGACGGTTGTGCCGATCGCAATTGCCGCAATTGATGCCGATGTCAATGGCGACGGCTACGTCGATTTGTCCGATGTCCTGATCGTCCGAAGCGGTATGCAAAAAGACGTATCCTACGACACCGACATAAATAATGATGGCGTAACGGACAAGATAGATTTACTCATCGTGAAAGCGAAAGCGCATGAAGCTATCGCCGCCGCAGCACCATCGAAACGGAAAATCACACTGACAACCTGGGGTGCTGTTAAAAGACGGTGACGCATACCCGCTGATTTGTCAACCGAGGTAGGTACGACTTTAAAGTGTACCTACCTTGCTGAGGTTTATTTATGAAAGGCGTTATCACTGCACCTGCAAATATCATAAAAGGAGCTTTCACGATCCTGTTCTCTTTTCCATCTAATATTATCTTAACACAAGCAGATATCATCATCGAAACGCTTGAGGGCGACGCACTCGGACACGCAAAAGATAGTTTCGGCGGTGGTGGAAACCATTATCACCTGCTCTGCTACCTCCCAGACGAAAAGCTCGGAAAAAGCCGAATCCATCTGAACAAAAATGGCGTGACTGTTCAACCTGTTGACATCGCGTATGATTCAGTGCGGACGGTGATTGCGACCTATGGCGTCCCGATCAGACGCAATCGGAAGATCGAAATACCCATCACGCTTGATGCACCGATTAAGCAACTTCGCAAGCAGCATGTGCTTTTATCTGAGCCGGTGCCATTTCGCTTGTACGGAAATGAAGCTACATATCAGATAGTTGTATCGCCTCCGCCCGGGCTCACCCAATTCAAAATCACAATTAGCGGCACAGTCGAGAAAACCAACGAAGTACAAGCCGTGATCTCGGAAGCCACACTGGAGATAATTCCCTGATGGCACTTTCAATTGAAGCGATAGACGAACAGAATATTCCGTTCGGCACAAAGGATTATGTGCTTGAGATCGACATCGGCGGCGAACCGGATCGCGCGTATGTTGACGGCAGTATGGAGGGGTTTTATCAGTCGTGGGACGCTCAGAACGCAAAACTTAAGATAATCGCTGACAACGTTACAAGGATTCTCGAAGGCGAAATATGGAACGTCCATCTCATAAAAGGAACGGAAACACTTGACGCACAAATCATCTATAATGTGGTTTCAAATGCTCCTGTTATTATCGATCCCGGCCGCCAAGAAATTTGGAAGGGCGAATTATTTAAATTAGGTGTCAAAATTGAGAACGAACCCTCTGTCGCCCGTGGGAACGCATTTTTGGCTGGACTGAAATATGTGATTAATTCTGAAAATACTGGCATCGATATTGAAGGCAAGCTGCCGATAACGACAATTCTCACAGAAACTGCTTTTGATGGAGAAATCTATGCGGAAACGGATGGCGGTTCGGATCAAATCGCTGTGCCGTTCACGATTCGGGAACATACGGGGATTTATGTGTTCAATGAAGAGCGAACACTCACAAAAATTGATACCGATACCGGCACGGTGGACTGGACATATCAGGCGCCCCTCCCCGTCGATTCACCGATTTTGCCAGGCACCGTGCAGTATGTGCCCCTGATCGTTGTGCCGAATGGCATCTATCTGTTTTCTCCGCTCTCGAATCATCTCTTAAAAGTGTCGCCCGACGGCGAATTGCTGTGGACGTTTCGCGATGCCGAAAACGGACGCTACAATATCCTCGCTACACTGAGCGGGCTCTATATGTACCGATCGGGACGCATTTACAAAATAGATGAAAAAACAGGCAAACTGATCTATGACATCGAAGCCATCTATGATGATCTCATTCTTCATGAGGGGAGTTTGTATCTGTTTCGAGATACGACGCGCGTTGACGACGCCACGGATACGTTGACGAAATTAGACGAATTAGGTGAAGTTGTTTGGACGTATCAAGCGCCCGCGGGCAGCTACACCGCGCCGGTTGGCGGGGGCGATGGTATCTATCTGTTTCAGGAAAATGCGGGGATTCTTCGCAAAATAGACGCTAATATAAACATGCTGAAGAAATCTGCAGAAACCCCCAAGCAAATAAACCCTACGGAACTAAAGAGAGGTTTTGGGTAGCAAGGTTTGTGCCTAAGATCCGGTGCGGTTAGAAACCGCACCTACCGGTCCTGAGGGCGCGCCGGTTGTTTTTTCTTAAAGTGCCATGTATGGTGCGGCTGGAGAACCCCACCAGTTTAGCCGGAAGACTGTTGACGGCACACGGCGTGTGCCTACTACCTTGTCTTAAGTGCCCCCCATGTTGTTGTCAGTTTGCCTGCAATGTCCACAGTCAGGATATCCCTTGCGTTCATGACCGTTTCTACCTCTTTTACGGTAGGTAAAAGTGTAAACCTTTCGTCATCTTTATAGACATAGCGCTCCTACGGAGTTAGGAAACCGCACCTACCGGGTTTGGGTCCCCAAAATCAGAATAACAATGGAAAGCGAAATACCCCTATTTTTTATATCAACCGATATGGATTATATGATAGAATCATGTGACACTTTATCCGATGTTTTTGGGAATAATAGGTTTCAAAAAGGAGAAAAGACGTGAAAATGAGGCTTGCACAATACGGTATTTCGCACGACCACGCTTCAGGGAAAGCCCGCGTGATGAAGGAAAGTGACGAAATCGACTTTGCCGGTGTTTTTGAACCGTCAGTGGAAGTCCGAGAAACTCTCGGTCAAAGCCCTGTCTATGATGGCGTTCACTGGTTTACGTCCAAAGAAGAGATACTTGAAGACGAAACAATCGTTGGGATTGCGGCGCAGGGACGTGTGTCGCAGAACCTCACCTTTGCACGGGAGATTCTTGAACACGGCAAGCATGTGTGGTTCGATAAACCTGCGGGTGATAACCTCAATACGTTTCGAGAGGTTTTAGACATTGCCCGAGATAGAAAGCTGCTCGTTCAACTCGGTTATATGTTCCGATACAATGCAGGCTTCCAGTTTATCCTTGATTGGGTACACTCCGGCAAACTCGGCGATATTTTCTCGGTTCGGGCACGCATCTCATCAGGAGTTTCAAACGATTCCCATTGGCAACGCTGGGATTCACTCGGTGAACACTCAGGGGGCATTATG
This sequence comes from Candidatus Poribacteria bacterium, assembly GCA_009845545.1. Lineage (GTDB taxonomy): Bacteria > Poribacteria > WGA-4E > WGA-4E > WGA-3G > WGA-3G. The sequence goes on along the minus strand of VXZK01000395.1, from coordinate 1,853 downwards.
TTCATTCTCGCCTGCCATCTCACCGATATTATCGTTGCATTGCTGGGGCGACCGACACGGGTGACACCCTTTTCAAGGCACGATGGACACGATGTGCCGTGGTATCGGAACAACACAGCGGCGGTATTTGAATATCCGAGAGCATTGGCGATTCTTGAGTCAACGGCGTTGGAGGTTGATGCGGGGAAATCGAGGCGATTGGAAGTCTATGGCACACGTGGCAGTGCGATTCTTGAGCCGCTTGAACCGCCAGGGTTGCGGTTGTGTCTTGACGAGGCGCGGGACGGATATGCGAAAGGTTGGCAGACAGTGCCTGTGGAGCCGCGTCCGCGTTACGTCGAAAGCCTTCGGGCATTTATCGCTGATATTCGGGGCGAGAAATCCCCTGATCGCTCCCTCGATCATGAGTTCACAGTTCAGGAAACGGTGCTGAGAACGGCAGGGCTGCATTGACATCCTCTCCGTGTAGAAGGGCGAGGATTCCTTTTATTTTGGGACATTAGGTTAATTCTATCAGTCAGAACGCTGTAACCCTTTGCAATATTCTAATACTTGCCTTTCTAAATCGTATCGTCTATGATTTTGAAAAAAGTTAATAATAGCTTCAGGATTGTGTGTTTGTTGATTTTGATACATTTTTCTTGCATACACACCAAAACCGAATTCTTGGTTTGACATATATTCCTGATTAAATGATTCAGCATTTTTCATTGCGTTTTCAAAGAATCCTGAGAGTCGTTTCCTATCCTCGTCATTGAGTATATCGCAACCCCTAAAAAATGTAATATCCTTTTTGACATAGGATCCGAATATATATAGACCATTTGCCTTAGGCAATCCAGAATTCCAAACAGGTTTTGTGCCTTTACTAGATTTTACCTCTAAACACAACACGGTTTTGTTGTCTAGTATTAGTACGTCCGGATAACTTTGCGTACCGAACGGTTGAAAAATATAGTTTTGCTTGAATGGTGTTGTATTTTCTATAATTCCGTCGTCGCTTTCTATCAGTTTACGCCAATATGTCCTGTAACTATTTCCTAACTCATTGAAGTTAGTTTCATGGTAGCCAAACGTTTCCAACCGATCTATCACTTGTTTTTCAAAATCGGAGTTACTGGAACGACCAACATAATCCATAGGATTATTTTTTATATCTAAGAAAAAATCGTAAATTCTACTCATAGAGCTCAGAATACTCCTTAACCAAATCGCCTTTTCTAAATCCAGGAATGGCTGTTGTACATCTGTGTGCCAACTCGTTGTAATCAATAGCTAATAAGCGTGCGAAAATAACATCATTTTTAGCCTTTAATAATATCCATTGCTTATGTTTCTCACAATTGTTAGCTTCAGTTTCCCTTCTAGAATAGTCTTGCCAACCCTGAGAGGGAACAGCAAAATCAAAATCATTTTTAAATACTTTTAATGCTTCAGGAGTGTTATTATATTGCCACATTTGAAAATCCTTATGGCAGATAGGTGGTGCTTCAGATTCTCTCATATCTTCAAACGAACATGGTAAACGAGTCCATATCTGGAATTCAGTATTTACCGCGTAGGTTTTCCCATCATCAAATTCAAAGGATTCTTTAGGTATATCTAATTTACTGATAAATTTCATCCTGGAATCCAATTTTTTATGTATCATGAATTTTCGGAAAATTACAGGTACTATAAACGCCACAGTTTCAGCTAAATAGGCGGAATGATTGAAAAATGCTACCGCTAAATTACCTCTTTTACCAAATGGTGGATTACCAACAACTACTGTATTGTGTGACTCAAACTCAATTTTTAGGGTTTTTAGAAAATCTTGTAATTTAACACCATCACACTTAGGTTCTAAATCC
>VXZK01000026.1 GCA_009845545.1 Candidatus Poribacteria bacterium | reverse complement strand
AACCCAGCCCCTACGGTCAACCGCGCGTCTAAATAATTATGGGCTTTACTATAAGAACATCAAATTTTGTGAATCAATATCCACGTTTTTAATTCGTTTCTGTGTTTAATGTTTAATAAATTTTGATGCTATGTACACACTATGAAGGACTTAAGTGCCTCACTCTTAAGTGTACTACGGCGGCTTCATCAAGGCTTTGCAGATGGACACCAATATCCTTTGTAAGGTCATAATGCGATAGGAGTGAACATGATCTTCCAACCTTTGGGAGCAGCCAGTGAAGTTGGTGCTTCTGCCACATTAATTGAAATTGAAGAAAGTCGTATTCTTGTAGATGCGGGTATCCGAATGGTACCCGAACGGGACTCACAGTTGCCCGATTTCCCAAGTTTTGATAAGGTGGGTATGCCTGATGCAGTCCTTCTGACACATCCACACGCTGATCACGCAGGCGCGCTGCCAGTATTGAGAGACCTTTGGATTGCGGGTGTGAAGAACTACTGGACACCTGCGACGAAGGCCATCACGCGAGTAATGTTAGAAGACAGCGTGAATCGGATGGAGCGTGAGGAACAGGAAGCGGGGAAGCAGTCCTTGTATCCACGCGGCGATGTAGAGGTGTTCTTGCATTGCATGGACACGGAAGTGCCATGGTTGGAACCCGTGAAAATTTGCGAAGGTGTAACAGCCACGTGGATTCCCGCGGGACATATTTTAGGCGCGGCAATGATTTATATTCAGGGCAAAAGCGAAAGTATCTTGATGACGGGTGATGTATCTGCCACGAATCAGTTGACTATTCCAGGGATGGTTGTGCCAGAGTGGGTTAAACCTGATGTAATGGTGATAGAGTCGACTTATGGCAATCGCCAGCATGAAGCAACGCGTAAACAAGAGGCGAAAAGACTTGCCGAAGATATTGCCAAAACGATTGAAGCAGGCGGTAAGGTATTAATTCCAGCGTTTGCTGTCGGGCGTGCTCAGGAAGCCATTCTGATTTTGAAACGTGCTATAGAGCACGGAGAGATTCCTCCGTTTCCAGTGTACGTTGATGGAATGGTCCGAGACATCAATCGTATATATTCGGATCCAGATTTTGCTGATGAACTTTCGCCTTCCTTGCAACGCAAAGCAGAGCGCGGTGAGAACCTTTTCTATTCCGATGTAATAGAAGAGGTACCGCGCAGTCAGAAACCCGAAGACATATTAGCAGGGAAACCTTGTTGCATTGTGGCATCTTCAGGGATGTTAGTTGGTGGTAAGTCAAGTGAATACGCTAAGCACTTAGCAAGTGATCCGAAGAATCTGATTGCGATTACTGGCTATCAGGCTGAAGGCAATCCTGGACGTGACCTATGGGATTGGGTGGAAGCAGGTAGGCACCCAGCAGATTGGGTATGGCACCTGAAGGATCAAGTAACTGTGCATGTGGAATGTAAAGTGAAAAAATATTCGCTTTCAGCACACGCGGACAGTGAGGAACTGCTGGCGTTGGTTGAGAAAATACAGCCGCGTAAACTGTTTCTCGTCCATGGTGATGCAGAGGCACGCAGAGAATTGTTTAAATCTGTTGGTAAAGCTTGTCCAGCAGTAGATGTGAAGCGTCCTAAAAATCGTAGAGCGTATACTGTAAGGAAACGGATAGGTATTGCAGGTAGAAGAAAACTGAATAGCGACAGAATTCTTCGTGAACTTGCTACTGTTGTGCGAAAAATGGGAGAGAGTGGTCCATTTAGCATCCAAGAGTTGGCGGCGATATGGTTCGGCAGTGCAGCAATCACGGAAGTAGTGGTCAAGTTCGTTGAATGGTGCTTGTCTTTGGATCGGGAGTTTTTCAGACGTGGCTCTGACAATTTGTTTTACCTACGTTAATCTGATTAAGGATTGTATCTGTAAAGAAGTGCCCCGGCAAAACTGTCGGGGCACTTTGCTTTTTTAGATTATCTGTCTTTATTGAGATGATGAAATCGGTGCCTATTTATAAAGCAGCTTCTCAGTATGTTCGCCTTGTCAGAGCCCTAGCCATTGACGCACAGTATCTTCAACCACAGATAATTGCTCGGGCCGGAGATTCCCCAATTTTCTTAGGAACTTTGCTTCTGAGACTGTGACCAGACTCTGTGCATCAAAAACACCAGTATCCAGGAATCTCGTTCTTATAGGTATCTCGAATCGTGAGCCACGTGTGCTTGTTGTATGTGTCACAACCGTGACAAGTGCGCGATCTTCGACGCGGGCGGATGTGCTGATTACGAGGCAAGGTCTGACTTTTGCAACCATTCCGAGATCAACGAGCCAAACTTCACCTCGATTTTGCTTCGGCATCTGCTGCCTCCATTTTGTCATGTTCAACAAAAAGTGCGTCAGCAATTTCCGTGAGTGCCTCATCTGTTAAAGACGGGATATCCAGCAGAGCTACCTGCTTTATGATTTCAGAGGCGATTGCATGTTTTTCAATCTCAGGAAGTTGGTTAAATGCTTCCAATATGTTTTCTGAGGTTGCGTGCATCGGGGACCTCCGTATGACAATAGTATACAGTTTATGTCAATTATACACGGCACTCTAACGAAATTCAAGGACTTCTTTAAATTGAGGATTACTGGTTTTCATGGGGTGGATGGTGGTTCATAACTATTCGTGTGTTCGTGAATCGGTTGGCGTTCGCGGTTGACGTTTGGGTCGGCGCGGCGGGGGATGCCGGTGATCGCATCAACGGATTCGTCTGCTTTAAAACGTAGATAGAGTTTCTGCGATTTCGCGGCGAGCGATGGGTTCTTGAGGGCGCGGTAACAACGCATCATATTGTAGTGTGCGTCCAAATCTTCGGGGTCAACGGTGAGCGTTTTCTGGAATTCAGTGAGCGCGGTTTCGTATTCGCGCTTTAGGAAATGCATGCGTCCGAGTCTGTTTCGGACACGGGTATCGCGTGGAAATTGGGCGGCGGCACGCTGGAGATGCTCAATCGCTGTGTCATAGCTGCCGTGCGTCTCCTGAACAAGCGCGTAAAAGTAGTGGACTTTCGCTCTGTGCGGGTTTTCGGGTGACAGTGTCTTCTGGATTTCAAATGCTTTTTCAAGCATTGCTTCAGCACCTTGCATATCTCCTTCTTCAATTTTAACTCTTGCGACGTTGACCCACCCGTCGAGGTATCCGGGTTCTATCTCCGTTACCTTCAGAAATGCGGTTTCAGCGGCTTTGAGGTCGCCTTGTAGGAGGAGTCCGATGCCGTAGTCGTTCCAACGTTCGCGTGTGTTCTCTGGGGTTTCAGTGGACGGCATAGGGACTGTGCCTACTACTTTTAGCGTTGCTGTAGCAGCTGCCATCTCTGTAATCGGTAGATTTGGGATCGCCTTAATCTTTCCGGCGACATCTGAAGTATCACCTGTCCAGACCCATTTGCCATCATCATAGCCTTTATCTACTTGGAAGTCGGTATCTTCTGGGTCGCGTACGCCTGCATAAGCCCACTGTGTGTGCCACCAGTTGAATTTGCGGTAGTTGAGTTTCGCGTCTACGGTGAGAATATCTCCGCAATCGGGTGGGATTTCGAGTCGATAGCGTACGGTATCGGCAGCCCCCGGCGGGATGGTGTTTGAATAGAGGACTGTTCTTAGTGCCCAAGCGTTCCGTTTATTAATCAGGTTTCCATGTGCATCCAGCATATAGGCGCGGTAAAAGTGCGCGCTCGGATCAACGGGTCCGTTTCCATCAGGTGCAGCGATCCTGCCGTTCCAGAAGACGATCTTTCCGTTTTCATCAGTGATTTTCACCTCCAACCAGATGTCGAATGCGTCAATCGTGCCAGTGGGGAACCGGTGTCCGACCCCGCGCGTACGCACCACAACATCGATCCGTGTGTCTTTATTTCGCGTGACTTCAACGCCATTGCTGGGGATCGGGGCACCGTCTGCGAATAGGTCTAACGTTACCACTTCATCTTGCAAAAAATCTGTCACGGCTTTGAGTTGGTCTGGATGTTGGTTGACGAACGGGAGTGCCGTATTCGCAGCGGGGAAACGGTGATTGTGAACCTTGCCGTCGATATTTGCGGCATCTGTAGAATCGACAAGCGGCATATGACAATCGACACATTTCTTTGCCGTTTCAGGATAGTAGAAAGACAGCGCGCCTTGGTGAGAGACACCACTTTTCTGCCACTGGTCGTAGTCGTTGAAGCCGCGCACCCAACGGAAATTGTTGACCGGTTCATCAAGGTGCACTTTGTGACAGGTTGAACAGAATTCGGCGGTATTTTGACGATGAAACGGTTTAAGGAAACTCTTTTTGTGGGGTTCCGGGTCGAGTCGGATAAGATAGTTGTGTAGGTTCCGAATGATCGGGTTATCGCTGGCGGCGATGTCGTGAAGCGGCGGATATTTAATCACGTATCCGCTGTTGCCCATTGTATCCTTGATGCGTTCAATGGAGTGGCACGCTGTGCAGGCGAGTCCGGCTTGTGCGGCAGGTGTATGAAGATTCTCCCGTATGGGTTTATCCATCACGCCGTTGAGCAGAATCGCTGGGTCGTGGCAGCCGCCGCACCATTTAGAGGGTTGGATACCGTTGACCTCCTGCATATAGATAATCGACTTACGATACCACTGGTTGTTGAAAGAGGAGAAGTGATGGGCGGATTCGTTCCACTGCTGATAGATATCTGGGTGGCACCCTTTTGCAGCACAGGTTTCTGATGTGAGAAAGAAATCGGTCGGGATTAATGCCCCTGTTTCTGTTTCGACGGATGCGGGGAAAAAGTGACCGGTTGTGCCCCCGCCTTCCTCGTACATGCTTGTGGGTGGCAGTGCGGGGTTTTTGACGAGATACATTTCATTCGGAAGATAGTGTTGCGCGAGTTTCGCGCCCATGGGGAAAATAACGACGATAGCCAATACGCCTACTGTTATTTTCCGCAACAGTGGCGTAAGAAGTTCAGCACTTCTCAGTAGGTAAATGCAGAAAAGGAGGCACCCCGCGCTTACACTGATAATGTGTGTGATGAGAAGCCACCGATAGGGGGTTGTCGCACCGACGATCATCAGATAGACACCAGTGATGATACCAACGGTTATCCCGATAACGCCCAATTGTCCGAGTGTTGCGGTGCTTTGCTTCTGAATATGGGCTTGCAAGCGGTGTCCTAAATGCTTATAGACATAGATGCAGAACGGGAGTATCAGGACGATACCGAGTCCAATGTGGAGTAGGACGTTGAAGATATAAAAGAGCGTCGGTTCGCCGAAGCTGAACAGGTACGCGCTGTTGAGCAGTAGAATCAGAAAGGCCGCTAATGAAAGTTTCCGCATTTTTAAGCTATTCGTGGATTGGACGATTAATAATACATATTCAATCGGCGCGCTTGCAAAGCGCGCCTACCAGGGGATGTCTACACCTGTTTATATTTTATCATATTTTTCCATGAGGTGCTATGTAAATATAAATGGCGAGGTTGGGTAACCTCGCCAGCAAAAGCGTTTAGATAGGTATTGTTGGATCAATTATCGGTCTTTGATGAGTCTTATACCTTTGAAGTGTATTTCATCGTACCATTGGCGAAATTCTTCTGGGGACAATTTCTTGTCTTCCGCACCTATCTGAATCGTGGCGTTGTCAGGGAGGTCGATGGTGAACGCCTCAGGTGGAATCTCGTGATTTACTATGAAGTTCTGCGTTTCTATGATAGCTCTGTTGATAAGGTGTTCCTCGCCATCGGCATCGATTTGGGGTTTCTCAAGGTCGCGAGTTTCTTATATGCCTGAAGAAAGGTATCTTGGGTAATTTCTTCGGCGAAGTGAAAGTCACCAATCTTGCGCCACGCAAGCGCGTGAACGCTCTTTTGATACTTTCCGAGATGGGTTCTGGTGGCTTTCATTGACAGGTTCTGCTTCGGGTTGCGGTGACAGCTGCCCATAGACGCGTGTCAGTTCTGACACATCTATCTGCTTGCGTCCCTTCGCGTCGGTGTCATAAGACACCTTTCCTGATTTCATATCTCTGCGGAGCGTGCTTTCGGAAACAGGGATCACCGAGACGGCTTCGGTCAGGGTGAGTTTTGACATCTTTGAATTCCTTTCAGTTGCTGCCAGTTGACAGGGTTTGACAAAAGGAAACGACAGACAGAGCGGGCAGGTTTCAGAAACGGATGTGCAGACGGAGCGTGCGTTGTTTTCTGTCTGTTTCAAGTACCACTTGTTTGCTTTCTATCGAGACAAGGCGCGTCGATACGTCCAGTGGCTCACCGATCGACACGATATATGTTTTCTCTCCTGCGGTCGTTTGAATGATGGCTTTTGGCGGTGTGTTCTCCGAGCGTGGCAAGATCGTACCGATGAGACGATAGGGTTCTATCGGGCGGGGCGGTGTCCAACCGAGCGGACGGAAGATGTTGTTGTCGATGATGGTGCGGTAGAACGACTCCGAATCAAATTCGGGCGTGGTCAGGGGAACGCGTGCGCGGGTGTGTGTCCGTGTGGGCCCCGTTATCTTTGGATCCGGTGTCGGTTGCGTGTACTTAGGTTTCCAAAGCCAGAAAAGTATCCAGATAGCAATTCCCCCGGCGATCACAGCACTTTTGAAACGTGTTTTGGACATGTTGAGAGTTAAGGAGATACAACCTTCACACAACGGAAACCGTTCTGACTGAACGCTCCCGACGGTGCCCAACCAAAGCGATGAAAGACCAGCGAGGAACGGGCAGGACTACTCCAAGATCCGCCACGCAAGACTCGGAAACCTTTTGTATGTGTCAAATCCATTACATTTTCGCCTGAGACAGGATTATGAGATGGCGAAATCTTATAGAAATTATTTTCAAATTTATCAAGACACCATTCCTTGACGTTACCTGCCATGTCAAACACCCCGTAACCATTGGGAGGATACTTGCCGACTGGCGTGGTGTTACCGACAAATCCCCCGTAGTTGGTTTTGCGAATATCAATGGAATTCCCCCAAGGGTATTTCTGGTCTATTCTTCTACCGCGCGCCGCTTTTTCCCACTCTGCCTCCGTTGGTAACCGTTTGCCTGCCCATTTGGCGTAAGCCATTGCTGCATGCCAACTGATAAAAACAACAGGATGATCGTCTTTACCTTTTGGATAGTTGTTACCATTCCAAGATGCGAGGTAATCACCGTTGTGATAAACGTCTTGAATTGAATCTTTCTGCCATTGTGGATTAGCATCTACAAACTTCTTGTATTGTGCATTTGTCACCTCGTGTTTGTCTATATAGAATGCATCAATGTAGACAGTATGAACAGGACGTTCGTTGTCCATTGCCTCGTCGGAGTCGCTGCCCATCTGGAACTTGCCAGCGGGTATCAGTACCATGCCTTCGGGGGCACGCAAAATATGGTTTTCACGGTTTACATCGGCGTCACCTACGTAAAAAGTTAGCAGAACCACCAGCAGTATCGTAAAAAGCGTGAGACATTTTTTCATGAGAACATATCCTTTCTTGCTGACGAGCGAGAGACTATAGACATACTGTACGCGAGGCATAGTCGGGCTTTGAATACTGCTGAAAACGCAAGCAACAGTAGAAGCGGTGCGATGCCTCACTCCTACGGTTGCTTCGGAGTCGACCTGATAAAACTTCAGTGTCGTGTTAGGGGGAAGAGAGTGACAATAACTCCATATCTAATTGGACATAGTGATTTGAACTCCCCGATATAGAGGCACTCATTGCAGGACTCATCCCTGATGAACTTTCCGTAGAAGACATGTAAGCAGATTCTGAGTGACTGAACGAGCGCGTCACCTGTTCTGACCATGGCCACCAAGCATGTTTTCTATAACTTGAAACAGGATGGGATTTGTATGAGATGACACCAGCCGTGTTTGAGTAAGAATCGTAATTGTAGGGACGGTCTTCGCTATCCCACGAAATACGGGACGTATGCAAATGATCACTGCTGGGAATTGAACTCGTATTCGTATCAGCGGTGCAGCCCAGAGTGGCAGTGACACTATAACTTGTGTCGTCGCCCGCCGGCGAAGCACTTGCATCCGCAGACGCGTATGACGAGGTAAAATGGGTTCCATTACTGAGTGTCACGGTTCCTGAGTCGGTACTACCACTCAGGGACAAATAGTTACTTGACGTGTTATCTGTCCAAGCAAAAACTTGCAATAGCAAACCGGTGCACAGTGCCAGTGCCATGATGGTAATGAACACTTTTTCATTTCTGATTCGCTCCTTATTTGTAAATGCCTGTTGTGTAAGGATTGATGTTGTAGTTCCAACCCTCGAGGCGTTTTAGTTCTTCATCAGAGGTCTCGTTGAGGTTAATTTCCACGAGTTGTGCATCTCTGCCAGAGTGGCCTATTCCTCTTGTCCTTCCTGTCAACCCATCTTCGGAAGTGAGTGAAAATTCATACCAATAGCCCGTTGCAGTCCGAAACTCGCGTCCATCGGGGAGAGTATGAAGATTCCAGTCAGGGGAGTATTCGCCTATCTCTACCATACGCATATCCGAAAATCTCTCTGGGTCTTCTTCAGCTATCACAAGAACCTCGGGGAAATCGAGAATAATTTGGACTGACCAATCCAGTCGCCCCGCCGAAGTGCCAGGCATCATTTGCATCGGATCGGCGTTGGCGTGGTAACCCCGCTCTGCCTCAATAAATTGAGGCCAGACTTCAGCGAGTCGGCGATTCGGGTTGTAGTTTGCCATCACCTCTAGCTGGATATTGTAAATCTTAAGGAGTTCTTCCGTTGGAAGCTCTCTTGCGTAAACACCTATCAAGTTCTCAGGACATTGAAGATGTTCAGGGACACCGTCTGCAAAGAGCGGATTTGATGATGTCTGTACGGTTTTGCGCGTGGAAGAAACATCAGTTAAGCCAACGTTCTCGGCATCGTCTACAAGGGAGGTCGAGGGATCCTCGGACCTCGGTGTGTCCGTGTTTTCATCAGGCGTGTAAACAAAACCGGGTGTCTCGGTGTCTGTCGGAACGTTCACCGATTCTGCGGGGTGTGTCTCGTTCTGTTTTTCGCGTCCCAGCAGCAATCGGTCGTGTCGTGCCATATCACTTTCAGTGGTGCGGTGGACATGCCAACTATAGAGCAAACTGCCCCCGACACATAGCACAAAGAACGCGAAACCACCTTGGAACCATCTACTGGATAGTAAATCACCAAACATATTATTCACCTCTCTCATAAGGGTTGATAGAAAAATGCTTGTAAAGCAAATCTGTCGGAGAGACGGCACGCTTTCCATTTGAGGGTTTTCGGTAAATTGATGAGATAGGGGTCCCTCATAACCGTTCTTGTCCCA
>VXZK01000254.1 GCA_009845545.1 Candidatus Poribacteria bacterium | reverse complement strand
GTGAAATTGCGCTGATTAAAAAAATTGTTGCTTTCTTAATGCATTTATGGTATACTATTGCGTAACCGATTTGAAAGTGTTAAAAGCACTTTGAATATAAGGAGGAACTGGCGGATTAACGCGGTTACGCGTTTTTAAATGGACCAGGTATCTTAATGAACAACGAACAAGCAAATACAAATGTGTCCACCGTTGATGTGGAAGAAGAAAAACACTCAGCTGAAGGATCGGCTGACGTGAATCAGGAAGTCGTGAGCGAGACAGAGACGCCAGAAGCTGTGCAAGCAGCTTCAACAACCGATGCAGATGTTGAGGGACAAGAGGAAGTCACGAGTAGTGAAGAGGAAGCGACTGCTGACGATACTGATCCCAAGCCAGCTGATGAGTCTGATGCCGAAGCAGCAGGAGAAGCGGTCGTTAGCGATGCTGATTCTGAAGAAGCGACAACGTCTACTGATGAAACAGTGCTTGAAGAGACAGCAGAAGTTGCTGTTCCTGAGGTTGATGCTGATTCTGAAGAAGCGACAACGCACACTGATGAAACATCTCCGCCTGAGGAAGCAGTGGCTGCAGCGGAAGATCCACCGGAGCCGATGAGTCCGGAATCTCTTGAGGAAGCGTATGATAATTCGATAAAGGCGTTTACGGATGGAGAGATTGTTAAAGGTGTCGTCGTAGATGTCAATCGTGATGAAGTCATGATTGATATCGGCTTTAAATCTGAGGGGTATATCCCGGCAGCAGAATTCGAGCCTGGGCAAGACGGGGTACCTGCTGTACAGGCTGGCGATGAGATCGATGTCTATATCGTGCGGCGCGAGGACTCCGAAGGGCAAATAGTCCTTTCAAAGAAAATAGCCGACCAAACGCTCATTTGGGACGAAATAGCGACCGCGTATGAGTCCGGGGCACCGGTGCAGGGGCGCATTACTGAGCGGATTAAGGGCGGATTGCGAGTAAGCGTCGGATCCCTACGTGGCTTTTTACCGGCTTCACAGGTTGAGTTACGTCCTATCCAGAACCTTGAGCAGTATGTCGGGCAGACGCTGGAGATGAAAGTTATAAGCCTGAGCAAACGGCGGCATAATATCGTTTTATCTCGCCGCGCATGGTTGGAAGCTGAACTTGTCCAGAAGCGAGCAGAGGTGCTCAAAACCCTTGAAGTGGGTCAACTGATAATAGGGGTCGTGAAAAATATTACCGCTTTTGGCGCGTTTGTTGACCTCGGTGGCGTTGATGGTTTGCTCCATAAAACAGATATGGCATGGAAGCGGATCCATCATCCGTCCGATGTCGTTTCGGTTGGCGAAGAGATTGAAGTCCAAGTTATCGGGATCAGCCAAGAGAACGAGAAAATTTCGTTGGGCTTGAAACAGAAGACGCCAGACCCGTGGGCAAACATTGAGGAAAAGTATCCAGTCGGATCCTCGGTGCGCGGGGTTGTCGTCAACATTGTCAACTATGGGGCGTTCTTACAACTTGAAGAAGGCGTTGAAGGGCTAATTCATGTCTCTGAGATGGCATGGACCCGTCGGAATGTCGCCCCTTCACGCATTGTCAATAAGGGTGACGAGATTGAAGCCATTGTGCTTGAAATCTCACGTGAGGACAAACGCATTTCACTTGGGCTCAAGCAGCTGCAACAGAACCCATGGGAACTTTTGGAACAAAGATCGCCTGTCGGTAGCAAGATCATCGGTCGTATCCGAAACTTGACAAGTTTTGGGGCGTTTGTTGAAATTGAACCCGGAATTGATGGGTTGATTCATACTTCTGATCTCTCGTGGACGAAACGCGGTGCCGCAGCCAATGAGGCACTTAAGGAAGGCAGTGAGATTGAGGTCGTTGTCCTACAGATTGACGCGGCTGAACGTCGAGTCTCATTAGGACTCAAGCAGACACAGCCGGATCCGTGGGAACACGTACCCGAGAAGTATAAGGTCGGTTCTGTGGTCCGAGGTAAAGTTGTCAATCTCACGAGTTTTGGAGCGTTTACCAAGCTTGAGGAAGGCATTGAAGGGCTGATTCACATCTCTGAACTCGCTGATCGGCGAATTGAAAAGCCGGAGGAAATTGTCTCCGTAGGCGATGAGTTAGACTTAAAAGTGATTAACCTATCGCCGAAAGATCGGCGCATCGGCCTGAGTTTAAAAGCACTCCTGGCTGAGCAAGAGCGCGCCGCAGCACCTGATGAAGCGGAAAAGCCAGCGAGAACACGTTCCGAGCGCCCATCTCGCTCACGGCGAGAACGGGAACCGCGGCGTCAATTGCCGGCACATGAAGAGACTGTCACCACATTGGGTGCCTTGCTTAAGGAGGAAATGGGCAAGTCAAACGCTGAGAATGCTCAGAACCTTGAAAGCTCTGAGAACGTCGAAAACGTTGAGAGCACCGAAAGTGTTGAAAGCGTCGAAAACGTTGAGAATACTGAGAACGTCGAAAACGTTGAGAGCACCGAAAGTGTTGAAAGCGTTGAGGTTGTCGAAGACGTTGAGAGTGCTGAGAGCATTGAGAGCGTTGAGGTTGTCGAAGACGTTGAGAGTGCTGAGAGTGCTGAGAGTGCTGAAGCCACCGAAGATGCGGAAAACTCTGAAAGCACGGAAAACCCCGAGAACACGGAAAACTCTGAGAATTAGGTTCACGCCATAATCTCAGAACCATACTTTGCTATTTCAACTGTACGGGTGGGTACATGTACCCACCCATTGTCTCTTGTGGGAAGACTTGATCATCTACAGAGACCTTGCCCTACAAAACAGGGTGGAATAGATACATAGAGTAGGAGAAGCAGAATTGAGCAAAAATTTTCTGTTTACGTCCGAATCTGTCACTGAAGGACACCCAGATAAAATTGCAGACCAGATCTCTGACGCGGTACTTGATACCATATTTACAAAAGACCCAATGGGTAGAGTTGCCTGTGAAACCTTGGTGACAACCGGGCTTGCTGTCATCACAGGTGAAATCACAACGACCGCAGACTATGATGCACAACAAATTGCACGGAAAGTCCTTACCGATATAGGTTATACTGATATTGAATACGGTTTTGATGCCGAACGAAGTGCTGTGTTGAGCATTATTGATAAGCAATCTCCAGATATTGCAATGGGGGTGAACCCCGGTGGTGCAGGCGACCAAGGATTAATGTTTGGATATGCGTGCACCGAAACCCCTGAATTGATGCCGCTACCGATTACCCTCGCCCATCAATTGGTACGACAGTTGGCAAAGGTTCGTAAAGATAGCACCCTTCCCTTTATCCGTCCCGATGGAAAATCTCAGGTAACTGTTGAATATGTTGACAACAAACCTAAAACAGTGACCACAGTTGTTATCTCCTCTCAGCACGATCCGGATGTTACGGATACTGAGTTGCGAGAATCGATTATTGAAGAGGTCATCAAAAAAATTATTCCTAAAAGCCTCCAATCTCCAGACATCAAATATCATATCAACCCTACCGGACGTTTTGTGACTGGCGGCCCACAAGGAGATGCTGGGTTAACAGGCAGAAAGATTATCGTTGACACGTATGGCGGGATGGGACGCCACGGCGGAGGTGCACTCTCAGGAAAAGATCCGACCAAAGTAGACCGGAGCGCAACTTATGCAGCACGACACGCCGCCAAAAATCTCGTTGCAGCGGGGCTCGCAGAACGGTGTGAAATTCAGATCTCCTATGCAATTGGCAGGAGAGACCCTATTTCTATTATGGTAGACACGTTTGGCACGGGTGATGAAGCAGCACTCACGGAACTGGTCAACACCCACTTTGACTTGACCCCGGCGGGTATTATTGAACGGTTGAAATTGCGCCAGCCGATCTATCAGAATACAGCCGCATATGGACATTTTGGGCGAGAGGAACCCGGTTTTACTTGGGAAGAGACCGATTACATAGAAAAACTCCGGTAGATTCAACATATTCGAGAATACCGACGAACAAAAGGAAATTAATGAACTACGATATTAAAACGACAGCACTCGCAGGGGCAGGCAAACAACGCATTGATTGGGCAAACCGGTTCATGCCTGTTTTAGATTCCATTCGTGTACGCTTTGAAAATGAACGTCCTTTGGATGGGTTGAAGGTAGCCGCATGTTTGCACGTCACAACTGAAACTGCAAACTTAATGAAAACACTAAAATCAGGCGGTGCCGAAGCCGTCGTCTGTGCATCGAACCCTCTGAGTACGCAGGATGATGTCGCCGCATCTCTCGTTGTTGACGAAGATATCGGTGTTTTTGCCATTAACGGCGAAGATACAGAAACCTATTACAAACACATTGATGCGACCCTTGATTTACAACCTACTATTACTATGGATGACGGTGCCGACCTTGTTTCCAGGCTTCACTCTGAAGAGACGAATCCTGCTTTAGTTGAGCAAGTCGTTGCAGGAACGGAAGAGACAACAACCGGTGTTATCCGGCTCAAGAGTATGGCGGCTGAAGGCGTGCTGAAATATCCGATTATCGCTGTAAACGACGCACGGACAAAGCATTTTTTTGATAACCGATACGGGACCGGACAAAGCACATTGGACGGTATCATCAGGGCAACGAACCTGTTAATTGCCGGAACGACAATTGTCGTCGCGGGTTATGGGTGGTGCGGCAGAGGGGTCGCAAGTCGCGCACGCGGCTTAGGTGCGAACGTGATCGTAACCGAGGTCACCGCCTTGAAAGCCTTGGAAGCGGTAATGGACGGGTTCCGAGTGATGCCGATGCAGAAGGCGGTTCAGGAAGCAGACCTCATTATAACGCTCACAGGCGATATTCATGTTTTGCGGAAGGAACATTTTGAGGCGATGAAAGACGGCGCGATTATTGCGAATTCCGGTCATTTCAACGTCGAGATTGATATTCCTGCGCTCGAAAAGTTGAGCGTTGATAAAGGGAACGCGCGCCCCTATGTAGACGCGTATATGCTTGAAGATGGTCGGAAACTTTACCTTGTCGGTGAAGGCAGATTGGTGAACCTTGCTGCTGCCGAGGGGCATCCGGCGAGTGTTATGGATATGAGTTTTGCCAACCAGGCACTCTCTCTTGAATACATCGCTAAAAACCATGGTCAATTTGAGAATCGCGTGTACGATGTTCCTGAATCTATTGACGAGACCGTTGCCCAGTTGAAGCTGCAAGCATTTGGTGTTGAAATTGATACACTCACGGCAGAGCAGGAGAAATATCTCAACTCGTGGGAAATGGGAACTTAACGTATGAGGGATGCGTATGAAGAAATCGGAAATTGTGGAAGGCGTGATATTACTCCTTTCGGCAGTATTATTGTTACTCATCTGGGCGGCATCTTCTCAAGCGATGCAACTCCCGCCAGCGTTGGTAAAAGTACTGAGTTTTTCACAGTATCCATTAGTCGTCGTGCTGGCTGTAATTTTCATTCGCCGACTGCGACGGGTTATCCGCGCGTTCCGCGAAAATAAAAATAGACCGGGACCTTTCTGATCTTGAACGGAATTGAATTTACACTGGATATTTGGGAGAGAAGACTTTTAGACGATGGGAGTTTTAGTAGTTGGAACGGTTACTTTGGATACGGTAGAGACACCAAGCAAACGCGTTGAGGATGTCCTCGGGGGTTCTGGGGTCTATGCTGCCGTCGCAGCGAGTTTTTTTGGGGACACTGTTCAGCTTGTCGGAGTCGTCGGTGCTGATTTTCCGCATGCCTACACAGATTTCCTCCAAACGCGCGGCATTGATCTCCAAGGATTAGAGCGGGTTGAGGACGGCAAATCGTTTCGATGGGGCGGTCGTTATGCTGAAGACTTTAACGTACGCGATACCCTCTTCACAGAATTGAATGTTATTGAGGATTTTCAGCCCGTTTTGCCCGAAACTTACAAAGATACCCCTTATCTTTTCTTGGCGAATAACTCGCCAGCGTTGCAACTGAGTATCGTTGAACAGGCAACAGATCCGAAATTGATTGTCTGCGATACGATGGATTTTTGGATTAATGAACAGCGGGACGCATTAGAAGCACTCTTAGCACATGTAGATGTCCTCATCTTGAACGATAGTGAAGCGCGTCTCTTGACGGGTGATGCTAACTTGGTGCGCGCGGCAGAGGCAATTCTACGCTATGGTCCAGAGCGGGTTATCGTCAAAAAGGGCGAGCACGGCGCAATCAGTATCACGGAATCGTCCTACTTCAACGCGCCCGCATATCCGCTCACGCAAGTAACCGACCCGACAGGGGCAGGCGATAGTTTCGCTGGTGGGATGATGGGATACCTCGCTTCTGTTGGAGGGACATCGGAGGCGGCGATACGGAGTGCTATGGTATATGGGGCGGTTGTCGCCTCTTTTAACATTGAAGATTTTAGCGTCGAGCGGCAAAAGCGTGTAGCGTTTTCCGAGATTTCATCGCGGTATCAAGAACTTCAAGAAGCTGCCCGTTTTTAATGTAGACTGTGAATCGCTCTGTCGTACGCCGCTTCAGCGGATTCCATTACCATTTCTGAGAGGGTCGGATGCGCATGAACAGTATGTGCTATATCCGCTGCAGATGCTCCCAAACGGACCGCGACAGCGGCTTCATGGATAAGTGTCGAAGCCTGTGCGCCGACGATATGAACGCCAAGAATATCCCCGCTATCGGCATCAGAAACAGTCTTAACGAATCCATCCGTCTCGCGTAGTCCCAACGCCTTTCCGTTTGCAGCATAAGGGAATCGTCCTATTTTCACCGCGTAACCTTCATCGGTTGCCTCTTTCTCTGTCATGCCGACGTGTCCTATTTCGGGCAAGGTGAAAACACACCACGGAATCACTTGGTAATCCATCTCAGCAGGGTTTCCGAGACAGTTTTGTGCCGCAATCTTTCCTTCGGCGGATGCGACGTGTGCTAACAAGTACCGGCTTGCGACATCTCCAACGGCATAAATACCTGGAATGTTCGTCTGCAGCCGTGTATCCACGATGATTTTTCCGCCATCAGTGCGAACGCCAACTTTTTCTAATCCGATGTTCTCAGTATTATAACGTCTCCCAATTGAGACGAGCATCTTTTCTGCTGTGAATTCTTCACCAGATTCAAGTGTTGCCGTTACACTTTCCTCCGATTTTTTGACGTGTGTAAGTTTGGCATTGGTGTGGAGGGTGATGCCTTTTCGCTTCATGAACAGTTGAATGTGTCGGATAACTTGGACATCCTCAGTCGCTAAAATAGTCGGAAGGAGTTCCAACACAGTCACCTTGCAACCAAGTGCGTTAAAGATTGCGGCAAACTCGCATCCAGAGACACCACCCCCAACAATCAGCAGGCTTTCAGGGAGTTCTGTGAGGTTAAGAATGCCTGTTGTCGTTAAGACTTGGTTCTCATCAATTTCAAAGACAGGTGGCTCTGCGGGTTCGGAACCTGTGGCGATGATTACATTTTTTGCATGCAGCTGCTCCGTTGTGCCATCGGATTTGCTGACGCTAATGGCGTTTCTATCGGTAAGTGTTGCTGTGCCGTTGAAAGTATCGACCCCGTTTGCCTTTAGCAGTTGTGCAATGCCGCCTGTTAACTGCTGGATGACTGTGTTTTTGTGTGCCAATACCTGTGGATAGTCAATTGTGGCCTCACCACTGATATGCACACCGAAGTCAGGTGCTTCTTGAACTTGTGTAGCGAGGTTAGCAACAGCAAAAAGGGTTTTCGTCGGGATACACCCGCGATTCAAGCAGGTACCGCCCCACTCTCCTTTTTCTATGAGGCAGACGTTCCCACCGAGTTGCGCCGCTTTAATAGCGGCGACGTATCCACCTGGTCCTCCGCCAATAATTCCGACATCATACGTAGACATAACCGCTCCTGTTTTGTAAGATGAATTGAATTTTAGCACAAAGATTGCCGATTGTCAAATTACACTAATAGCATAACAGAGACATTCAGTTCTCTATTCTTCAGTCTTGTTTTGAACCCAGGCCCGGTAGATGCGGTTTTGCGGTGTACCATAGGTGTCAATTTAGCGGTTCCCAGGGCCGGTAGGTGCGGTTTCTAACCGCACCGGATACTTCGCGAAAACCTTCAGATGCAGCACTTGCGAAACAACGGTTCCGCTAAATAGGAAGTCAAAAACTTAATTTGAATAAGTCCGGTTCGGTTCCCAAGCCGCGAAGCAATCCGCAGAAACACCCTATCAAATACCCCAAGCACAAACCCTACCGGGCCTGGGGCAGGACTGAAGAGGATTTTTGAAGGAGACCTCAAGGTTTCCGCGTAGGATCCGGTTCGGTTTCAAACCGAACCTACCGGACCGGGGGTTGTGACGGTTGTTTTTTCTAAAATTGACCCCTATGGTTCGGTTTTGCGGCGTACTCGCCCAAATGCGATCTGCATTCCTAACCGCACCGGATTGTGAAAAAAAGACGCGAAACCCGATAATTTCTTAAAACTGAATGGCTCTAATGGGATAAAAAAATTGAAAATTTATCTTATGTCTGATATAATCAACTAAACTCTATAGAAAGTTTAGATTGGTATGCAGATTCCGACACTCATTGACAATATAGAAGGTAACACCCTCCAAAAAGTTCTTGAAAGCCTCCTCGTAAAAAGTGTCAATTTAGATATAGCGACTGGTACTTTTGAAATTGGCGCGTTTCTATCGCTTGGGAAAACATGGCAACATTTAGATGGGATACGCCTCCTGATGGGCGACGAAACCACGCGGCGCACAAAAGATCATCTCATCAGAGCCCTGCAAGAAGCCACCGATACCAATATTGAATCCGAAAAAGAACAGGATGACACCCTCCACGGGCTTGCCGCTGTCCGAGACGCAATTCGCCGCGGGAAAATTACAGTACGCGTTTATGACAAAGCCAAGTTTCATGCGAAGCTCAACTTGATGCACGCCCAAAATTCAAGCCCTGTTGACTTCGCCACCGTCGGGAGTTCCAACTTCACCCGCCCAGGTCTCACCCAAAACATTGAGTTAAATTCCTTCATTACTGACGCTACACATATTGAAAAACTCAGTACTTGGTACGATGCACGCTGGGAGGAAGCCTCTGAGGTTAAAGCGGAACTGCTTCGCACAATTGAACGGCATCTTAGAGAATATCCACCGTTTACAGTTTATGCCAAAGCACTTCACGCTTACTTTAGAGGACGCGAAAAGCCCGCTGATGAGTGGGAAGAAAAAGAGTCGATAATTTACCGAACGCTTTCACAGTACCAAAAAGATGGTTACCACGCCGCGCTCCAGATAGCAGATACATGGAACGGTGCGCTGATATGCGATGGTGTTGGTAGCGGTAAAACCTACATCGGTTTGATGTTACTTGAACGCTATCTAAGAGATAATAAACGTGTCTTACTAATCACCCCCAAATGTCACTTACCCCCATTTTTTCCTGAAGGTTTGTGGTGAAAGGTTTTAGTTG
>VXZK01000049.1 GCA_009845545.1 Candidatus Poribacteria bacterium | reverse complement strand
TTAGCACTTATTTTTTACACGAACCGATCAATTGTGAGAAATCCCAGTTCAATTGTTTTGATGCTGATGATAAATTGGGATTTGAGGTTTTTGAGGCGGGACATAGTTTCTACGGTGTCGGTGCATTTGAATTTCTCAAACGGGCTTTGTAACAGGAGGAGAGCGTGGCAATTGAACTATTTTCGATCGGCACAGAGTTAGTACTCGGACAGATTCAGGATACGAATGCCCACTGGATCGCGCAGCAGATTCTTCAGATCGGTGGCGAATTACGAAGGGTTACGATGTTACGCGACAACGCCGATGAGATGTCAGAGGCATTAGATTCCGCAATCCAACGGGAAACGTCTCTTATCCTGACAACAGGCGGTCTTGGCCCCACGCCCGACGATATGACTGTTGAGGTTATAGCGTCTCTCATTGGTACGAAACCGGTGGTGAGCGAAGAGACGATCGCCGAATTTCGGAAACGCCGCGAGATGTCAGAGAATGACGTTCTCAGCGAAGCACTCACAAAAATGGCAACAGTCCCAGAAACCGCTATTGTCTTACAGAACCCAGCAGGATGGGCACCTTGTATCAGTGTTGAACATAAAACCTCAACGCTTATGATGATGCCCGGTCCACCGCGTGAGATGAAAGCTATCTTTGAAACGCATATTCAACCGTTGATCGCCGAACGGTACCGCGCGGAAATTACGACGGCGCGGGTTTACGTTAGCATGTTTGAAGCCGAAGTTTCACCACTGATGCAAAAAGTGATGGAACGTCACCCAGATGTCTACCTAAAGGCGTATGTTTCGCTCCGCAAAGCGGACGGAAGCACTATGCCGGTCGACTTAGTCTCAACAAGTACAGACAAATCGGATGCCGAGACGCAATTGCAACTCGCTACCGATTACTTCCGAGCTCTTGTTGTTGAAGCCGGAAAACACTTTAGTCTTGAAGCCGAATAATAGGTGTATTTTGTAAATACACCAGCCATAGGTGTTTACTGCGTCCTGTCGCAAGAAAGCACTTGACCGTACGTATAAAAAGGAGATTTATACTGTGAATCGTAAACCTTCAGGAAACAGACGAAAGCCGCAGACGCGGTACGCGAATCCGCCGCGCACGAAGCGGAAGTCACAACCCAAAAAGCGAAAGGATCCCGATGTCAATCTTGATACGGAAGAACAAGCCGAAGATGAACCCCAAAAATCCTCTAAAAACGACAAAATAGAGGTTGAAGGTACCGTCGTGGAACCTTTACCAAATGCAATGTTTCGCGTGGAATTGGATAACAAACATCAGATTCTTGCCCACATCTCTGGCAGGATGCGGAAGTTTTTTATCAAAATTTTGCCTGGTGACAAGGTGACTGTCGAATTATCCCCTTATGATCTGACGCGAGGACGTATCACCTACCGGAAAAAGTAACTTCTCAATAGAGACTTGTAGGCGCGGTTTTCTACCGCGCACTCGTCAAGATTGCCGTAGGCGCGCTTCCGAGCGCGCATTCGTTTACAAAGCATCTCGCTTTTGCGACGCGACGGGGAAATGCCTATGAAACCTACTGCCTTAGTTCACATCAATACCATCGATGAAAAAGAGACAACCCGGCTACTTGATGCGATTGAAGCAAAACGGGAGCAGGTAGAGGAACTCACCGTAACGATTGAAAAACTCAAGTCAGAAGTTGATGTATTTCAACACCGCTACAACGCCCACATCAGTCATTACTACCTCGAACTTGATAAAGTTGAACTTGAAACGAAGGAGTATAGCCTTCGGCTGAAACTCCGCCGAGAAAATGTGAGCGAGGAAGAGATAGAGGCACGTGTAGCATCCTGCTTTAGAGCGAGTCGGGCTCGTGTTGACGCTTATGAGGAAGTGGACGATTCACAACCGTCCGCTCAAGAGGACAAAATCCCTGTCCCTAAGGCAAAACACCTGCAAAATCTCTACCGTAAACTTGCCAAACGGTACCACCCAGACAAAGCGATAGATACCAAAGAACAAGATAGACGCGAACAGCTGATGCCGCTTATCAACCGAGCATACCACGAACACGACATTCAGACTCTTGAACGGTTAAGCCTGGGTGAAACAGAACCAAGCATCTCTGAAAAACCAGCTGCCGAGAAACGGGCAGCGTTACAGGCGGAACTCCGCAGCCTTAACCGTGCGGCAAGTGAATTGCGTTTAGACATAAACAGACTCAAGACAGGACGCACCTATCAACTCAAACAACAAGTAGAAAATGCGAAGAAGGCGGGTACAGACCTACTCTCTGGACTGGCAAAAGATTTAGAGCGGAAAATTAAAGCGAGCCGGTCGCGTTTAGCAAGCCTAATGAATATCTGGCATCGTACATAATGACAGCGGAACGTCGATAGTAATTTATAGATGCCTTTTTAGAAGGAATTAACATGCAACTCACAGACAAAGTCGCTATTATCACCGGTGGTGGACGCGGTATCGGTAGAGCCATTGCCATTGCTTATGCAGCCGAAGGTGCGCGCGTCGTCATCGCTGCGCGAAGCAAGACACAACTTGATGAAGTCGTTACAGAGATAGCAGCACAAGGTGGCGAAGCCCTTGCCGTGCCAACGGACTTGCGCATCCGCGCAGAAGTGGAAGACCTCGTTCAGAAAACCGTAGACCGTTTCGGACGGATAGATATTCTTGTCAATAATGCAGGCATCAATCCGAGAGGCTTATTTTTAGATTCCACAGATGAAGAGTGGGAACAGGGATGGCAGATTAATGTAATGGGCGTTGTGCATTGCTGCCGTGCCGCATTACCGATCATGCAGCAACAGGGCAGCGGCAATATCATCAACGTCGGTTCCGGTATGGGGCAAGTTGGACGCTCGAACCTCAGCGTCTACTGTGCCTCTAAAGCAGCACTGCATGGACTAACGCAGTCGATTGCCGAAGAGGTATGGGAAGATGGCATCATCGCGAACGTCCTTATTCCGGGTCCTGTGAAAACGGAGCTTTCAAAGCCTGCTTGGGAAAACTCAGGAACCTTCAGAGCACAAAGCGATCCATGGAAAGAACCGGAGCAGGTTGTTGCATCAGCACTTTTCCTTGCGACGCAACCCCCCGCAACCGGCATGACAGGTCAGATTCTCAGCATCATGCGCCGAAACAGCCCATAGAACAGAAGAAAAAATCTATTCGGATTCAAATCAAGTTTTCTGGATTCAATCCTTCCATGTCGGGTGGACGAAGCAACCATCTTTCCGATAGAGGCAGGTGGAAATTGTGTCACCCTTTACAAGAACGGGGTTCGGCGTAGAAATTTGAAGAACTTCTTTATCTGTCTTTTACTTGCCTTTACTGCTTTTCCTGCCTTTGATATTGTGGATGTTGATGGTCTAAACTGCTGTGCCTCCATGAGCTTTTCGGCTACCAATAAATCTACTTTGGATTCCTGCCCTAACTTTTTCTTTGCTAAGCCCCGATGAAGATAGCCAATGTAAAAACCTCCTCCAGCCAGCGCGATCGCCTTGCTATATTCCTCTATAGCAAGATCGTATTCTCCAGCCTTAGCCAGCATACCTCCTCGGGCAGCGGTAGCTGTAGCCGAGCATAGAGTCCCCTTTACCGGAAGCTTAGATACGGTATCCTCTCCTGCTTCGATTTTTTTTCCCTTCTTTTCCGCTTCCGATATTAGCTCCTTTAGATGATATCCGGCAACAGCAAAGCCAAGGTTTTCTGCGTCAGCTTTATAGTAGATTCTATAATTACTTATACATTCAACATCGGTTCGGTTAGGAAACCGAACCTACCCGGGGTTGAGAGTGTAAACTTATTTTTCGATTTTACTATAACATTACCGATAGCGTAGTAAGGCGTTTCTTCAGGCTTAAGCTCACCATCTTTATCCGTTACCGCCTCACGGACATCAAAGATTGTACGGACTTCGACCACTATACCACTGTATATAACCCCTACTACTAACCCTCGATCATCTAATAAGGGCCCACCGCTGTTTCCGGAATAAATCGGTATTTGTACCTGTATCCTTTCGCCGACCTTTTTTTTACCGCAGATAGTGGACAGCAGGATGTTACTGATATGACCAGCTAAGAACGATCCTTCTTGGGAGAGTGGATTGCCAGTGGTGTAAACGGGATCACCAATATTAAGGCTGGCTTTACTTGTCCCACCTATTCCTGGCCAGGAAACTGTAAGAGGAGAAGGCAGCCCGAACGAAAATCGTGAGGTTTTTATCTGTAGGATAGCAAGATCATTCTTGCTATCAACCGCTAGATAGCCTGTAACTTCGTAAGATTTATCGCTGTGAATCGATTTTACCTTGATATCTACTGCATCCTTAACGACATGAAAATTAGTTGCAATCATGTCGCGGCCTACAAAGAAACCACTTCCCTCACGAGTTCGGGAACCATGTTTGGTTTCTATACGACATGTTATAACCACAGTTGAACCTAACGCCTTTTTAGCAACCTGCTGCCGAGTTAGTTGCTTATTATGAAGTCGCTTGTCATCTCGATACTTCTCACTTACGAGGACTCTCTTTCGTACGTGGAAGGGGCCATCCATCGTATCAATCCAAGTAAAGGTGGCGTCGTTGCTTAAGGATCGCTTTGAGTATATAGCTTTCTGCTGCTCCTTGAACACTACCTCCTTGGCTTTATACATAGGGTGAAGAGTAACGATCCAGAAAGTACTTAAGAGAATAACCAACGTTAGGCTGATTCCTGCCATTATCATTCCTCCCCGGACATCTCCATTTTTTGCCAATGCAAAAATGCCACCTAGAATCAATACGACTCCGAGGGAAATGAGGACACCTAAGACACTTCCGACTGGGATGTAATCAAAGTTTGATAACCAATCTCCGATTCCGTAGGTAAACTCAAAAAAAATATTCATACTTGCCTCCATAGCCGTTTCTGTTTATCTGCTTCATCGTGGATTCGAGCGTTTGCATGAGATATTGACTCATGCAAAAAGTAGGTGCTACTATTCTAACGAACCCAGTAACCATGCAGGTTAAATTTGCCATTCACATTTATTCTTGCCCCGAACCTTGTTGATGATTGACGATTACTCGTTCTCCGCTCTCACCTTTACACGGGTAGAAAAATGGTGGGCGATTACCACCAACAACAGTAGAGAACCAGCGACAAAGTACATCATCATACTATAAAAATCTGATTTGAAATACTTTATCCCTCCGTTTGGGTCTCCATCATTATTCGTCTGGTCGTGGTCACAACTCAAACTTAATGTGGAAAGCAACATCACTGTTAGTATTTAGGACTTACGCAATTTCTTAAAAAGTGTTATACTCTTCGATTATGACAAGCATCAATCTTTGTGAAAAAAGACAACCACTCTTCTCGGATTATTGCCAATTTTTGTTGGCAGGTTTTCAGAACTTCACACAGACGCACTTCGCCGATCATACGGAGAAATGGAGCCACGATCAACTCAATCGTCTCCTGAATACCGAACGTATTCCTGCCCGCGAACTCTGGCGTTCGGTGAGAAAGGATATTGAGTTCGATGAAGACGGATACGTCCTTTTTGATGATACCGTTCTGCCGAAACCTTATGCGAAACAGATGGAACTTGTTCGCCGGCAGTGGAGTGGCTCTGAAAAGCGTGTCATCCAAGGCATCGGTCTCGTGACGTGTGTCTATGTCAATCCGAAGACGCATGAGTATTGGATTATTGATTACCGCATCTACGATCCCGACCGAGATGCGAAAACGAAACTTCAACACCTTCAGGACATGTTGCACAACGCCTGCTTCGTGAAAAATCTCCCGTTTCGGACGGTGTTAGTAGATTCTTGGTATGCTTCAATGGCAGTGCTGAAAAAGATTGAATCGCTGTCAAAAACCTACTATGCTCCGTTGAAACGCAATCGTCTCGTCAATGACTCCGAGGGTGTTGACCCCCACAAACGGATAGAAGACCTGACGTGGACAGAATCCGAGTTGTCGCAAGGCAAACGTGTTCATATCCGCAAGTTTCCGCGAGGCCACCAAGTGAAGTTGTTTCGGATAGCGTCTGACACCGGGCGCACGGAATATATTGTGACCAACGATTTATCTCAATCGGATGCGACTGCGACGCAGCAAAACTGTCGCGTTCGCTGGAAGATTGAGCAACTTCATCGTGAACTCAAGCAAACAACGGGTATCAGCAAGTGCGAAAATCGCCGGCATCGTGGACAACGTAATCATATTGCCTGCTGTTTGTGGGTCTGGGTGAGTTTGACGCGTGCTGCACGTGCGACGGGTCAAACGATTTACCGCCTTAAAGAAAGTTTATACGCCGACTACATGCGAAAAGAGATCGAAAATCCTTCGATTGTCGTCAACTTTGCGTAAGTCCTATATAAGTTAAGTCGTAATTGCGGTTTTCTCATATACTAATGGATAGCGAGAACATTGAACCGCTGACTTGATTTGAACAAGATTGATATACCCCGATTAATGATTAAGGGTTATTGTATGAATCGCATCAAAAAAATATTCGTGCTTGTCCTCGCAATCTTGGGGCTCTTGTTTGTCGTGTTCATCCAGACGCGGAATGCACCTCCAACCGAGTGCAAGCCGCCGCCAGCCTGTTCGGATACGCGGTGAAACGTCCAAAGGTTGTGAGGAGACGCGATGTAAACGTTTGTGATTCAATTGTGTTTGATTATAACCTGGTGGCGTGTTATCATGAGGCATGCCGCTTTTAGAAGGAGATTTAATACCGATGTTGAAAAACTTTTTGAACCAACCGAATATTATAGGTCGACTGATGATCGTCCTGCTTTTCGTCGGTGGAGTGGTTTACGCAGGCGCGTTTGATGGGTTTGTGGTAGAAACCGAAGCCTCCAGCTGCTGTGGTGGTGAAACAGATGCCCCTATTTTCTCCAGCAGTGAGTGCTGCGATGTGAAGTGCACATGTCGTTACGATCGCTGTCCACGTAGTGGTTGTAGCGGTTGTGGTACTTTTAATTGTGCCGTAAACTGCGGGACTTGTAGTTGTCTTTCGTTCTGCAAGAATGCTAAGTCAAAAAGTTGTCCACGTAAAGATGGTGTTTGCACGGCTAACCCATAGAGATGATGATTACCAAGGTAGCCAGCGCGTTTCTTACACACGCTGGCTCCACTTGTGTTATTTTTTCTCAGTATGATGGTTGCTAAAAACTTTGAGGACCCTTTTAGTATGCTACCTGAAGTTTTAGAGGGAAACCTTTTACCAGAACACGCACTCTGTTTACCGCATGGCGCGTTTGCTCGGTTAGGAAAAGGTGGTATCACCGATGCCGCGGTCTCTACTGACGAAAGTCTAATTGCCGTGGCATCTCATATCGGTGTGTGGTTGTACGATACACATACCGGCAGCTTTTCTTCATTGATTGCCGTGGCGGAAACAGGCATCGTCTCGGCAGTTGCCTTTTCTGCCGAGAATACCCGACTTGCTGTAGGAGATTGGGATGGAAAAATAACGCTGTGGGATATTAATACCCGGGAGAAATTTGAAACTTTCAGTGCTAAAGGCCACGTGGAGTCGATTGTATTCTCGCCAGATGGCAAATATATGGCAGCAAGTTTTCAGCGTGGAGGGGTGATACTGTGGAACCTTGTCACAGGGAAAATCCACTTAACCTTGCTTGCGGGTATGATTCTGAGTGCGATAACATTCTCCACAGATAGCCAGATTCTCACAGTTGTAAGTGGTGAAATTCCTACTTTAGTTGAGGCTGGTGAAGATGTTGTTATACTGATGGATAGGCTACAGCACGGCGAAGTGATAGTCACGCTGTGGGACGTTGCCACTGGAGAACTTTGCCGGAGTTTTCCATCAAAACAGGTCAACGTCATTACCGCTACACCAAGTGGGCAACTTTTGGGAGCAGACTGCCCGGATAAAGAAGTCAGTATATGGCAACTTGATACCGGCAAAAATGTAGCAAGTTTCTCGCTGCTGGCACGTGTAGATTTCATTGGATATTCAGATAGCAATCGGCTCCTTTGTCTAAGTGGCGATGGATTCACGATTTGGAAAGATACCAAACGAAAGGATTTCCTTCTAAATCAGCCAAAGCTCCCAGAGGCCACTCCAGAGGGATGGCTTGTTACTTTTATCCCCGGGACAAAACACCTTGTAAGTTTAAACAGAAGCGGTGCCCTAAAACGCTGGGATATTGGAATCGGTCAGGGGATTCGGTTGCTTGAAAAGGGTAATAGGCATGGAGAGGATGATGGTTGGTTTCGAGGTCACACGCTCACTTGTTCTTCCGAAGAACGCTCACTTGTAACAAGTATTTTACCAATTGGTGGCAAGGGGGTCGTATTGCAAAATGAGGAGTGCCGCGTGACTTTCACCCCAGAAATAACCACTCCAGAAATGGCTGTGGTTTCAGCCGCTGTGTCCCCGGATCTCACGGTGTTAGCAACAGGCGGAGGTGCTTTGGGCAATGCTATAACCCTCTGGAATGTGGAAACAGGGAAGCCGATTCTGGTTATGACGGGACACACGGGGGAAGTCTATGCCCTCGCGTTTTCGCCGGATGGAAAGCATCTGGTAAGCGGCGGAGCGCGCGCATGGGAGTATGATGAAGATGAAGATGGAACCACACTCCGTCGTGATGCGACATATATGTTTCAGATAGAAGATGGTAAGAGTTATTATTTCTGCTTCCGTGAAGATGGCCACATGGATACGAGTGCCAAAATTTGGGAAGTCGCGACAGGGAAATGTATAACGACACTTGAGAACCATGGATGGATGAATCGAATTGCGTTTTCCAGTGACGGAACCTATCTTGTGACTTCTTCAGCGAAATACGTAAACCTCTGGTGCCCAAAGACCTGGGAAAAACTCGCGACACTTGATACAGTAAAAATCGAATCCCTAACGTTATCGCCGGATGGCACTTTTCTCGCTATCGGTGGGACCTGGCCTGAGCAGCGTATTCAAATCTGGAATGTCGTCACTCATGTGCTTGTCGTTGAATTTTGTGGACATAAAAGTGATGTGGAATCTGTCGCATTTTCGTCCGATGGCACAATCTTGGCGAGCGGCAGCTATGATGGCACCACCCTCTTGTGGGATATGAAGCCTTATCTATGAAACGCCGTGATGCTATCACCATAGGGATTTTACACCTCGCTCAAAATGGACTCCGTGCCGGATTGTCCATTCTTGGCATCCTCATCGGCATTGCGAGCGTCCTTTGCATGATGGCTATCGGTGACGGGGCAAAACTTCTCGTCGCGGATCAAGTTGACAAACTCGGCGGTGCAAATCAATTCCAATTCACTACTCGCTATTCCATCACTCGGAGAGGTCGCTGGGTACGAACGAAAGAACGGTTCAATCTCGGCGATGCTCATGCCATTGAAGCGGCATGTCCTGGGGTTCTTTACGTGC
>VXZK01000004.1 GCA_009845545.1 Candidatus Poribacteria bacterium | reverse complement strand
CCCTAACCGAACCGATGTTGAATGTCCAAGTAATTATAGAATCTACTATAAAAGAAATTTAGGGGTTTCTTCCTGTTTTCTACGCACCTGTGGTAAACATTTTCAACTCTAATTTTTGGCGGTTATCGCAAATCACAATTCATCAACATGCGTCCGAATTTTCTGAAATGCATCTAAAATCAGTTGCATATCGTCTGTATCACCTAAAAACATAGCATGTCCGAAACTGCAAACCTCATCGTGATAAACGCGTTCTGCCTCCGGGCAATTGAGCGTACTGTAGTCAATGGCTTGGTCTTCGAGATACCTGCGGGGTAAACCTAACTGATCAAACAACTCCGGATTGCCGAAGGGGCCCTCGTTATAGATGGGTTCACCATGCGCACCGACACCACATGAGATTCCCTCCGCGCTGAGTGCTTCCATGAACCGTCCGCGTGAGATACCACCGAACTCCTCAGAGACGAATCGGAAATCCCAATAGTAGAAACACCAACGTGTGACACGCTCGTCGCGCGGAATCGGATGGAGTCCGTCTATTGCTGCCATGCCTTTAGAAAGATACGCAATGTTTCGCTCACGCGTCTCTACCTGTTCACCAAACCGTTCGAGTTGACACAACAGCAGCGTCGCTTGGAAGTTTGTCATCCGCATATTCAGTTGCGCGAAGCTACCTGCTTTGCCTGCAAGTTCTTCGTCGTTTGTTATCACCATCCCGCCTTCGCCGCAGGTGAGCGTTTTTCCCATCTGGAAGCTGAATGCACCGAGATGTCCTATTGAACCCATCCCTTTTCCACGCCATTGTGAACCGTGTGCATGCGCGCAATCTTCAATCACTTTGAGATTGTGTCTCTCAGCGATCTCCATAATCGCGTCCATATCTGCCGGGTAGCCGCCGTTATGTACGGGGATAATCGCCTGCGTTCGTGGTGTAATCGCTTTCTCAATCGCATCAGGTGCGATGTTGTAGGTGAGCGGATCAACGTCAACGATTACTGGCACGGCATTGACGCAGACAACCGATGTCCCTGTCGCTACAAATGTGAGTGCAGGAACGATGACTTCATCTCCCGCGGTGATGCCAGCCGCTTTCAGCGCGCATTGTAACGCTACAGTACCGTTTGCGAGTGGAATCCCATATTTTGCGTCCTGAAACGCCGCGAACTTCTCACCGGCTTCATCGACCTTCTCACGTCGGTTCCACGCGCCGCTTCGTAAGGTTTCTAAAAGGGCGTTCTCTTCTGTTTCATCAAAGATGGGCCAACCTTTTCCTAAACCGCCTTTGATGATAGGTTCGCCGCCATTGAGTGCCAGTTTTGCCATGTCTATGTTCTCCTCTTTTCTTTCCATTTGGATCATCAATCAATTTCTGTACAAAGGCGAAAACTCGGAACCTGCTTACGATATTTATCAATGGGTGTCATATCTTGAATCGGATTCCCCTTGATACATAGCAGGTGTAAATTTTTAAAGTTTTCAATAAAGCTGATGTCACGAATTTCATTCTCTTGTAGATGTAAGTATTCCAGTTTCGTTAATGCTCGAAGCGGTGTGATATCCGTAATTTGATTATTGTCAAGCCGTAAAACCCTAAGTTGTTTCAATTCGGCAATCGGTGTGATGTCTTGAATCCCCATATTAGACAGGGACAGGTTTGTGAGTCGTCTCATTTTGGCGAGTGGTCGCATCAGAGGAGTAATATTGCTGACTTGACTGCCTCCAAGACTTAATGCTGTCAGTCTATTCAAATTTGTGAGAGGTGTGAAATCACGGATTTGATTCTCGCTAAGCATTAGATCAGTCAATTTTGTCAGTTCCGAAAGGGGTGTGATGTCCGTGATTTCATTACCATGAAGCCATAAGGAGTCAAGATGCTTTAAGCCAGCGAGTGGCGTTATGTCTGTAATTTTACTTTGTCGGAGGAGTAAGTGGCTGAGCTGCGTTAACTCGGCAAGGGGTGTAATATCACTAATTTGATTGCGATCAAGTGATAGCAAGGTTAGTTGTGTTAGCCCAGCGAGTGATGTAATGTCGCTGATTTGAGTATTTTTAATTTTTAATTGCCTAAGCTGTGTCAATCTTGCAAGAGACTTGATATCTTGAATTTGGGGTCCCCCAAGGACCAATTCTGTCAGCTGCGTTAGTCCAGCGAGAGGTGTAATATCGTTGAGTTGATTATCATCAGCACTGCGAAAGCCGTGAGAGTCGGTGAGATGTAACCATGTCAGTTGTGTTAACTCGGCAAGAGGCGTGATGTCGCTGATCTGATTATGACCGAGCGATAGGCTTTTCAAGCGTTCCAATTCAGCGAGTGGCATAATGTCATGGATTTGGTTATCGTCAAGCGATAGACTACTCAACTGTTTAAGTCCAGCGAGGGGTGTGATGTTTGTGATTTGATTACGACGAAGCCATAAGGTCTCAAGTTGTTTTAATCCGCTGAGCGGTGTGATGTCCACAATTTGATTCTGATGAAGTTTTAAAGTCATTAGGCTGGTCATTTTTTCTATACCAGTTAAATTTTTGATACCTCTGTCTTCGGCGGATAGAGACTTTAATTCTTGCAAATTTCCTTGAAGGATAAAATCACTTCGAGCTAAACGGAGCGTTTCTCGGACTGCTGCATCCAAATTCGGATCGGGTATTGTTATATCCAGTGATATGATGTCTGTAATCTGATTATTACCAAGTGATATAGTTTTAAGTCTGTTTAGCTTTGATAGCGGTGCGATGTAACGAATTTTGTTTCCGTACAGTTCCAGCTTTACAAGTTGTGTCAATCCGGCGAGTGGCACGATATCGCTAATTTCGTTTCCGCTAAGTTCTAACTCGGTAAGTTGTATCAAGCCAGAGAGTGGTGTAACGTCGGTAATTTGGTTATAATTGAGGAATAGTCCTCTCAATTGCTTTAATCCAGAAAGTGGTGTAATATCTCGGACCTGATTACTATTAAGTCGTAGTAAATTGAGCTGCTCTAATTCCATCAGTGGCGTTATGTCTGCAATTTGATTATACTGAAGTACTAATGTCTTTAGTTTTGTTGCTTTCTCTAAACCCGCTAACTTTTTGATTCCTCTCGATTCAGCAGTTAGGAACTCTAATTTTTTCAAATTCTTTTCCATGATAGGCGCGTTTAGTTCTAAGCCTAACGCCTCTCGCACAGCTGCAGCTAAGCTGGCATCGGGGATATCCACCGGTTCTGGCGGCGAACAACTTATAAAAAGGGTGAAACAGGCAAAAAGCACGCAAATATGTTTCATAATACTGACCTCTTTTTTAATGCCTTGATTAGCGATTGGATTCTATAATTTGCAAATTTGGCATCCGTTTGCGGAGTTCACGGATTGATTTCATGTCTTGAATCGGGTTCTTTTGGATAGTTAAATATATGAGATTCTTAAGGTTTCCAAGGACGCTAATATCGCTGATTTGATTCATGGCGAGTAAAAGCACTTTAAGTTCTGTCAGTTCAGTCAGTGGCGAAATATCGCTGATTTGATTATTTTTAACTAATAGGAACTCGAGCTTTGTCATCCCGCTCAGTGGCGAAATATCGCTGATTTGATTGTTCTCAAGGGATAGGCGTTCCATCTGCTTTAGTTTGCCAAGAGGTGTGATGTCCTGGATACGGTTATGCCCAAGTGATAAGAAGGTCAAGTGTGTTAATCCTGTGAGCGGCGTAATGTCAATAATCTCATTACCACCAAGGCTTAATGTTTCAAGCTGCGTTAATTCGGCGATAGGGGTAATGTCACTAATTTTATTTTTGTCAAGCAGTAAATCTGTGAGTTGAGGCATTTCAGCAAACAGTGTAGTATCCGTAATTTGACAGTTAAAAAGTGATAACTGAGTGAGTTGGGTCATTTCAGTAAGCGGTGTGATGTCGGCATTTTGACAGTTGTAGAGCCATAGTGCTGTAAGTTCCGTTAATCTCGTGAGTGGCGTAATGTCGCTGATTTGGCTTAGCTCAAGTTTTAGGTGTGAAAGGGATGTCAATTTCTTAAGCACTTCAAAAAGCTGCGTCGTATCGCTGATCTGGTTTTGTTGAAGTTCAAGGTGCGTAAGTTGTTTTAAGCCTGCGAGAGATGTGATGTCCTTAATTTGGTTTTTCTCAAGTTCCAGATGTGTGAGCTGCTTTAACCCTGCGAGGGGTGTAATGTCCTCTATTTTGTTGTTGGGAAGCATTAACCTATCAAGTTCAGTCAGATCAGCGAGGGGCGAGATGTCTCTAATTTCGTTCTGTTCAAGCCATAAAATCCCTAAATTGGCTGCTTTTTCCAAGCCGGTCAGATCTTTTATA
This sequence comes from Candidatus Poribacteria bacterium, assembly GCA_009845545.1. Classification (GTDB taxonomy): domain Bacteria; phylum Poribacteria; class WGA-4E; order WGA-4E; family WGA-3G; genus WGA-3G. The sequence continues at coordinate 5,113 of VXZK01000004.1, read as the reverse complement.
CCTTTATGCATAGCAAACAGGCGTTCTAACGCTCTCAAATCTTTTTCAAAAATAGGTACGTTTGGATTTAAACCGAGTTCTACTCGCACGGCAGCGGCTAAGTTCTTATCGGGTATTACTTTCGGTTTTACAAGTGAACAGCTGAGGAGAACGGTAAAAACCAGAAAAAGAGGGTAAAAATGTTTCATAATATTAGTCTCCTATTTGATTGAGGTTAGTTGGATTATAGCATCTTGTGGTAGAAATTGTCAATATTGCCTGAAGTGCGTTCAGGGCTATTTAGTTTTCCCGTCTGTGTCCGATTTTCAGCACGAACTCTTGTAGCATAAACTTTTAATTTGTGCGTGTATGGGGCGCAAACTAGGAAGTTTGAGCTACAAACCAGTAGCAGATTTAATCGGAATCTGCTATAGTAATCTTCAGAAACCTGAAATACCGTGTAACCTATGGACCTAATAAACCAAACACTCACAGCGATAGATGGAATCAAGGTTGGGCATGCCACGAATTTAACTGCCCGGACGGGATGCACCGTTATTCTCTGTCCGGCGGGGGCAACTGCGGGTGTTGATGTGCGCGGTGCTGCACCGGGGACACGTGAGACAGATGCTCTCCGTCCGGGACGCTTGGTTCAAAAAGCGCATGCAGTGCTACTGACCGGTGGAAGTGCGTTCGGATTAGATGCTGCAGGCGGTGTCGTCCAGTATCTTGAAGAACAGAACGTCGGTTTTTCGGCGGGTTCCGTTCGTGTGCCGATTGTTCCCGCGGCTGTGATTTTCGATCTGGGGGTCGGTGACGCGAAAGTCCGTCCTGATCGGCACATGGGGTATCGGGCGTGTCTGAATGCTACAGATGAACCGGTGGCGATGGGTGCTATCGGTGCAGGTACAGGGGCTACTGTCGGCAAAGCTCCAGGTGTTACGTCTTCTCCAGGCGGTGTAGGTTCAGCGTGTAAATATCTTGATTCAGGATTGATTGTCGCTGCTATTGTGGTTGTTAATGCGCTTGGGAACGTTGTGGATCCTGAGACGGGTGAAATTGTTGCTGGCGGAAAAGAAAACGGCAGTTACGTGGACATCACTGAACGGCTTTTAGGTGCCAATATCATTCATGGAACAAACACGACTATCGGTGTCGTCGCTACAAACGCCACACTCTCCGTCACAGAAGTAAATAGGGTTGCAGAGATGGCGCACGACGGCATGGCGCGTGCGATACGACCGGCACATACTATGTTTGATGGGGATACGCTTTTTTCGCTCGCTACAGGGGCACACACTGGCAGCAGTGTAAATACTGTTGGCATCTTGGCAGCAGAAGTTGTCGCGGCGGCAATTGTTAATGCAGTGAGTGCCTAAATAGGTTTCCCTTGCATTGCTTCTGGAATATCTATACCGAATTCATTTAGCACTGTCGGTGCGATGTCGTATATGCTTTTAGCAGGCATACTTCCAATTTGTCGCGATCCGGAGGTCGCTCCGACAAAATCGGATTTGAGAATAAAAATACCGTTCTCCGCGTGGTTACAATCGTCGGGACCGGTGTCATTTTCATAAGTATAGATGCTGTTGTAGCCGACGCTTCCAACTGAACGCCAAAAAAGATTACCGAAATAGACGATCAGATCCGGGGCAATGTTTTGGCATTCTCGGTAAACCTCTTCGGGTTTGAAGACGCGCGTGTTGATGTTATTTCCGGCTTCGTCTACGATGGCTTCAAGTTGTGCTTTCAATTCATCACGGACGTTTTTATAATCTTCCGCGTTCACAATCCCATGAGGTTCTCTGCCTTCAACGTTGATAAAGATCCGTCCGTAATATCCACCTTCTCCCCATGCTTTTGTTTTTTCCCAATCCACCATCTCTGGTGTCCATCGCGTAATTCCTTGCGGTTCGGTTTTGAGTGTCAGGTAACCGTGCTTTTGGAGCCATTCGTTGACGCAGATACCGCCATCCATCCGTTTTGCGCCGTGGTCAGAGACAATTATAATAGTAGTATCCTCATCAACGCACGCTAACGTTTCTCCGAGTTCTGCGTCGAGTGTACGATAGTAATTTCGCATCGTCTCTGAGAACGGTGAATTCGGTTCATATTTTGGATGCGTCTCGTCCCAAAACCGCCAGAAGGCGTGGTGAAGCCGATCAGAACCCATCTCAACCATTGTAAAGAAGTCCCAATCCTTTGTTTCAAGCAGGTGGCGTGCAAGTTTGAAACGTTCAGCGGTCATTTTGAGGAGTTGTTGTTCCAGTTCGGCGCGCCGATCTGTTCGGAAGTTGGGGATATCTATCATGTAGTCGCTTGCAACTTGCGTGATCTCCCGCGACAGTCGTCTTGGAAACGTCCACTGCGGATTACGGTCAGGCGTGAGGAAACTGGTGACCATCCACCCCGGAAACGGTTTCGCGGGATAGGTGAGTGGTACCCCTAAGACGACCGATTTCTTTCCAACTTGCCCTAACAAGTCCCAGAGCGTTGGTACCTTTATGGCGTGTGCATTGGCGATGGTCAATGCATCATAGGAATAGTCTTTGCGGTTGCGAAAGCCGTAGATGCCGAGTTCGCCGGGATCTCGGCTGGTCATCATGCACATCCACGCTGGGACGGTGATAGGTGGGATTGTGCTTTCCAATTCACCGTAGATGCCTTCTGCCATTAAGCAATGTGTATTGGGCATATCGTCTTTGAATGCGTCAAAGACGAGTTCCGGGGCGGCACAGTCCCAACCGATAATGAGTACACGTTTTTTCATATTTTCATTTTGTAGTAAAGTCAAAAAATAAGTTTACACTTTCAACCGCCGGTAGGTTCGGAATGTAATACAAGGAATGGATTTAGTCTATTCCCAGACTAAATCCCCTAACCGAACCGATGTTGAATGTCCAAGTAATTATAGAATCTACTATAAATCACGGCTTGTGATCGGTATTAACAGGCGGTTCGTCGTTGTCAAGGAACCGCTCAATTGTGTTCCGCGTTGCCGGTCGCGTACGGAAATCTGCAACCCACGGTTCACGGAAGTACGCCTGCTTTTCACGCGGTAAAGCGGACAGCACTGCTGGCGGAATCCGTAGACGGTGCCAATGTGTTGCGAGGTGCGCATAAGCGTTTAGCACTGCGACACGCGGTGTTTCCCGTTGCCACACGGGACCGGCGTGACACAGGTTCTCCGTGAAGAAGATTGCACTGCCAGCGGGGCATTCGTAGGTCATCAGGAATGGACTCCGCTTTCCGTCCTCTAACGACATGTGATCGGGATGCATCGGGAAGTTGGATTTGTGACTACCGGCTATAAAGTGCGTCGCCCCATCGTTTTTGGAAATATCTGTCAGTTCAAAGACGACGCGCACCATGCCAGCGTGGATCTGTCCGTTGTTGACGCGATAGCCGAAGATCGGGTCTGCCTGTCTCGGTCCGCCGCCATGGAGTTCACCGTGTCTCCGCCCTTTTTCGCGCCAGACAGAGAAGCAGCTCTCTAACCGGACCTCGGACCCAATGATTTCATGTAGGACCTCAAGGACTTTGGGGTGATCAATCAGGACGCTTGCGGCCCCCCCCGGTACAGCACGGTGTTCCGGCGGTAAGGATTCTTTGTTATGATGTATCTGGTCGATCTGATCAACGATTGCCTTAATTTCGTCGCGTTCAAGGATCGCAGGACGCACGAGGAATCCGGTTAAGTCGAATCGAAATTTTTCTTCATCAGTCATGGATTGGTACCTCATCAGTTTTTGTTGGGTTTCGCTATATCCGATTATATCGACGATTCATAGCAAAATGCAACTTCGTATATAAACACAGTCGGCCTTTAACTCAACCCAACCTACAGCACTCTTGCTAATGTTACTGGCGGGGTTTCAAACCCTGCCTGCAATAGGATGCGTAAGTTTTGAATCAGAGCATTAAGCCCAGCGAGGTTTTCCTCCGCCGAACCGCTGCTCGCTGATGTTCCAGAGTTCAGATAGCCCGAGTTGTCGGATGTGTTCAATTCCGGGTAGGAATGGATCGTTGACTCGGTTTAGCCACTCTTGAAGTTCTGTCTCTAATTCTGCTCGAAGTTCCTGTGAATCTGCATCGTCAATGAGGTTATTCAATTGATACGGGTCGTTATCGTTGTCGTAAAGGAGCCAACCTTTGCCGTCGTAGTGGCGTGCGTAGGTGTAGCGATGTGTTTGGACACCACGCCACTCGCGGATACCGAAGTGGAAACCTTCACTGCCGTGTAACGGTACACCAAGGAAGACAGATTGTGGTTCGTCAATCGCCTTGCCGAGCATTGCCTCTGAAAGGTCTATGCCTTCGACACCTTCAGGGATCGGTAGGTCGCATAAGGAGAGCATTGACGGCATAAAATCGACGAGGCTTAGTAAAGTATCGCGAGTAACCCCCGCCGGTATTCTACGGGGCCAGCGGATCATGAACGGGATACGGCTCGATTCTTCCCACGGACGTTCTTTTCGGACATGTCCGTGGCTGCCGAGCATATCGCCGTGGTCGGATGTGTAGACGAGGATTGTGTCGTCAGCGATACCGAGTTCGTCGAGTACAGCCATCAAGCGTCCGAGATTTTCGTCTAAAGCCGTGATGTGTGCGTAGTAACCGGAAAGGTCTTTCCGTGTTGCGGGTGTGTCCACGGCATTCGGACGCAACTGAATCTCGTCTGGTGGGTATATCTCCTTATAGCGTTCTGGTACATGCTCATAAGGGTTGTGTGGCGGTCCCCAACTCATGTAGAGACAGAAGGGTTCATCAACGTGGTCTCGACAGTATTGAATCGCTTGATCTGTCTGGAAGTCTGGCTCGTAACCTTCAATCTGCATCTGATTTCCGTCAGAATCATGGTAGGGTGCATTGAAATAGTTATGATGACAATTCCATCCGATCCAGTGGTCAAACCCGAAACGCATCTCATGGGTGATGAATTTATCTCTCGGCATACCACCGAGGTGCCATTTACCGATATAGCCGGTCTGGTAGTCATCCGCTTTGAAGACCTCCGCGATCCCCGTTTCGGATAGAGGAAGTGGCAGATCGTTGGAAACAGCCTTATGGTTCAACGGATATTTGCCCGTCATGAGGCATCCACGCGCAGGCACACATATCGGGACGTTGGTGA
>VXZK01000267.1 GCA_009845545.1 Candidatus Poribacteria bacterium | reverse complement strand
CTGTGAAAAAATGTCAAGTTTTAAAATTTATTAAGTCCAAAACGACTAATTCCGTAATTAAAAAAATGGAATGGGTTTTTAACACCTTCTCAGAATATCTTGAGAACGACTTCAAAAAGCGCATCGGGACCCCGAACCCCACCGTTGCCGATCTTTGGCAAGCCTTTCAGGTGCTCTTCCCTGCGACTTCAGCGCAGCTCCTTGTGCAGGAGCCAGTGGGTAATACAGTGCGGTTTAAAGCACTCGCGTTCTATCATGCCGACGAAATGGGACCGTTGATTGAAGCCCCATTGAAATACCTCAGACAGCATTTCGGGGGCGGCAAATTCAAAATTAACTTCTATCACGGCATGCAGTTCATAGCGACGATTAATTTCAAGCCAGAGGGACCTGAAATCTGGCGCGAACTACCAGAAATGGAAGGTAATCCCACGATTGACGAAATTGTAACTTAAAGTAGTAGGCACGCTCCGCGTGCCGTAACTAAGAACAATGGATAAAATCATGAGTCAACAACAGGAATTTGAGGGATGCCCCTCGTGTGGAAATACGAACCTCCGACGGTTGGACGGAAATTCATGGTTCTGCTTGGATTGTGACTGGGATAACCTCAGCGTTATTCCGAAAGGCAATGATGAACTCCTCACCTCCCTTCGGCACGGAGATGTCCATTCGCGGCGGATCGCCGCACAAGCGTTGATTAATATCGGTGATGCCGATCGTCACCTCGCCACCATGATGGATTCAAACCCGCTACTCGAAGCGTTAGATGACGAAGATGCCGATGTGCGTTACTTCGTCGCTGTCGCTCTTGGTAAACTCGAAGCCAGCCTTAGCCTCGGCAAACTCAAGCAGCTTGCACGAGATGATGCCTCCGCACTCGTACGGGAAGGTGCTAAAACCGCCGTTGAACAGATAGAATCACGCCAGTTGTCTTAGCGGCTAAAGGAAATAGAAAAATATGGAAAAAGTTCGACTCGGTTATATCGGCTGTGGATTCATGGCACAGAAGGTCCATATTCCGAATTTTGTGAGCATCCCAGATTGTGAACTCATCGGACTCGCAGAAGTGCGTTCTGAACTTGGGAAAGTCGTTCAAAATCGTTTCGGTATCCCCCAACTTTACAGCGACCACGGTGAACTCGCACAAAATGCTGATATTGAAGCAGTGGCAGTCTCCGCGGACTTCGCCTTACAGGGTGAAATCGCCAAAGACCTCCTCTTGGCGGGGAAGCACGTCTTCATGGAAAAACCGATGGCGGTCTCTACTGAACAGGCTGAGGCTATTGTGACGGCATCGCAAAAGTCTGGCAAAAAGTTGATGGTCGGCTATATGAAACGCTACGATGCCGGAAACGAAATTGTCAAGGCAAAGGTAACACAATTCCGAGAGACCGGCGAACTCGGACGCTTGACGTATGCCAGAAATCACGGCTTCGGCGGCGATTGGGTCTGCAATCTTGATACACACATGGATGGCACTAATGAACCGAAGCCGACTGCCCCTGTCAAAACCCCAGAATGGATACCTGAGCAGTACCGAGGCTCCTATTTGGGATACCTCCAACAGTATACACACAATATCAATCTGATGCGTTGGTTCCTCGATGCGGGTGACAACGTCACTGTCAAAGCCGTCGATTTAGATGCAAACGGATATTCCGGCGTTGTGATTTTTGATATGGACGGCATCCGTGTGACACTGGAGACTGGGCATGTTTCACACTATCGTTGGGACGAGCATAGCCAACTCTATTTTGAGAATGGCTGGGTTCACACGTGGGCACCGCCGTTGCTCTTGAAAAACACACCTGCGGAGGTTGAAATCTACCGCGCTGGCGAAGAACAGGAAATCACGCGCCCGATTCCGAGACCGAGTTGGACCTGGGCATATCACCGAGAAGCAGAATACTTTGTCGCGAATGTCCGCAACGATGAACCTTTCCGATCTTCAGCCGAAGATACGCTCACAGATGTCAGACTCTTTGAAGACATCTACCGAATCTTTATCGAACAGCAGGAGTAGTTATCGGTTGTCAGTAAGGGCGATTTGTAACCGAAAACCGTTATCGTTTAACTGATAACTGAGTACTGACAACTAATGAAACTATTTCCGCAGCAATATCTCTGTGTTATTAATGTTCACCGCAAGTTCATAGTTCGCCTGCAAATACGCTGCAATTAACGGATGCCGTTCCTCAACAGGAATACCATCAACGGCATCAAACCATCCCCCTGTTTTAAAGATTACCAGACGCGTTTTGTCTTTTTCAAGAGCCTCAATAACCTCTTGCTGCATCGAAAGGGTCGATGCGTATGAGACTTGATGGAATCGAGAGACGCCGGGTCGATTCGCAAAGAAATAATAAGCACCCTGACTTGTAAAGTCAAAAATCTTTTCGTTCTCTGCCGTATTTTCTTTAATATAAGCGACGACTTTTTGGATCTGCTCAACTTGGTCATCCGGGATGTCCACCGCGCCCGCGCGCACTAACTCCTGTGCTACAGTGCTTTGCTTGAACGGATTCTGACGCAACCGTTGCCATTTCCCATTGAAACCTACCAACGGATGATGCCGCTCCCCAACATACCAACAGAATATGACTATCGGAATTAGCACCCACGCGGCCTTCACTGCAGCGTGCCAAGGTCTCTGACCTCTCAGAGACGATAAACCGACACGGCACATTCTGACAATACCACCCTCCAACGGAAGTAGACAGAGGAGCCATAAGAAGGTCGCGCCATAAATCAGGTGTCCACCGTCTGAACGACCTAACGCCGTCCGAAAGAATGCAATGCCGCCGAGGAGTAAGAGAAGGAGTTTCATCGTGTTGGCTGAATGCGTACCAGATAGCCCTCGGTATGTTAGGTAAGCCGCGATGATTAAAAAGATGCAGATTGGTAAATACCACCGAAACCCTTCACTGAAGATAAAGGCGTGCCATCCCTCCGTTGATAATAAGCCAATTGTTTTCGATAGAGACGGAAAAGCGAGTCCCCACGTTGCAAGTTGATAGCGACACTGGATATAGGAATTCCAGATCGCATCGTCCAAGGCGCCATGCGAGAAAAAGTAGGCAGCTATTGGGAGAAAGCCTAACAGCAACCCGCAGCTATAGTTGATTAAAGGGAACGGGCGTTTCCATATTTCCATACCCTTTTGCAGCCCGTATATCGATAGAAATAATCCAATACCGCCTAACGTATAAAGCCCGATTTCAGTGCTGTACCAGAATGCTAAACTTGTGAAAATACCAGCGAGAAGGAGCTTCCACGAAAAAGGACTCCCTTTTGATGTGCTTTGAGAATGCGTAAGGAAATTGGCAACGAAGGCAAAACTGATTAAACCGAGGCTGTGCCTTGGGGATACCCAGAACGCTGTGCCAGAGGCGATAAGCATACATAAGAAGGCAGTCAAGAATCTACCGCGAAAAACTTGTAAACCGAGCAGATAGAACGCGACATAACCGAGCGGCGCCAATATATCTTCCATTAACCGCACGCCGAACAAGGTCGGTTCAAAAAAGAGACTGCCAAACCACGCCAAGTAGGCGTTTTGGAAGAGTCCGTGTTGGACATAAACATCCCGAAACGGTACCCCCCCGTGCAGCATCTCGTTGAGCGGTGCAAGTCGCTCACCCTCGTGGAACATATCTATATTGCCGTGGAGACTCGCCGAATAGGTAAGCAGGTAGATAAAAATTGGAAGGATAACGTATTCGAGTCCAATACGCCCAAACTTTAGGAGCCTGTGATTACCGAAAGAGGTTTTGCCACTCTCTTCGTCAGTGAGGGTTGCTGCGTTTTCGCTCTCGCCCGTGTCATCTAAAATATTTGAATTCCACAGAGCAGGGAAGTACCGCTTATAGAGTAGCACTAACTTCAGTAGAACCGACACGGCAATCGGTAAAAGCAAGCCGATTAGCGTCCCTTGTCCGATATAGTAAACCTGTAGCCAACAGAACCCTAACGGTATTGATGCCAATGCGTTCGCTTTCAGCACACGCGCGACCGGTTGTGCTGTTAACTTGGCACACCAGCGTGAATAGACACACCATCCGAACCAATACAGATATATCGCTATGGGAATACCGAGCAGTGCCAGCAGATAGAAAAAGTATTCTTGTTGTTTCGGGTACGCATTCGCACTGAGCCAGCCGACAACACCGGCGTTTGAGTGGTATTCAAAAGTAATGTATTTTTGGAGAGTTATCCCTAAGGCGACTGCAAGGGAGATAGCCGAAAAAGTGAGGAGCCCAACGTAGGGCTTGAGGGCAGGGACTTTGACAACGCGCATGTCTGGCATAAATTGCTGACTTTTGTAGAGCAAGTTTTGGTTCGCAAGCTGCACCAAAAAGACTCGCAAGCGTTGCATGGTTTTTGCCTCAATACAAGCACAAACTCACTGTGCTTTTTAATGGCATCATTTGAAGATTGGAGAAAATTAACCGATAGTGTTAAATTTCCCCAAGCGATCCCTCAACCTCGATAAAATCTCGCGCCGTTGCGTCCCACGCGAAAGCCTTCACGGCGCGTATCTCACTGCCGTAAACGGAGATTACCAGATAAGTGGTACCCGGATAGGTCGGTTCATCCCACAGCATCGCGTCTGCTTTGTCTTTTTCGGAGAAATACGCTTCGTGGTTCGGGTGTGAATGGTAGAACGCCTTAATCTGCTGTGTTTCAGATGCTTTGGTAACCTTGAACAAATCATCAGGGTGTATCACGTAAGCCGTACGGGCATCACGCGGATATCTGTCAGGATCCTCCTGATGCAATTTGTTCTGTATATTACGACATTTCCAGACAAATTCCTGCGTCCCATCACTCAAAATGGCACCACAGCATTCATCGGGAAACTCTGACTTGGCGTGTTCACAGATTTGGTTGAGGGTTTCCGGTTTTACAAGCATCAGTTTTTGTTAGTTACCAGTTATCAGTTTTCAGTTACAAGAGGCTTTTGATAGTCCAAAGGTCTCTTTTTCTCACTGCGAAGCAACCTGAAAGATTTTTCGCAGAAAAATCGTACTGACAACCAACAACTATTCCTCTGACAGCCGACAGCCATTAAGATAAATTTCCGCCAGCAATCGCTGGAATAATGGAGATTTCAGCACCATCTGCGACAGCGGTCTCTTTTCCGTCAAGAAAACGGATGTCTTCATCATTAAGATAAATATTCACAAACCGACGGATATTTCCGCCTTCATCACAGAGACGTTCTTTCATCCCCGGATAGTTCGCTTCAAGATTTTCGATAATGCCTTCAATATTGGCACCTTCTGTTTCAACTTCCGCCATATTTTGCGTCAAGCGTCTCAGCGGGGTTGGAATACGGACTATTACAGCCATGGAATAAATTTTCTCCTTTTTGGAATAGTTATCAGTTATCAGTGATCGGTTGTCAGTTAAGAGGCTTCCTGTAATAAATCAACCCTTACGGTACCCCAAACCAGCTGTTTGGACGTAAAACCTCTTTAACTGATAACTGTTAACCGACAACCGACAACCATTAAATCGAATAGTGTAATCCACACTCTTTAGCGTTTTCATCTGCGTCAGCGTTTTCTAATGCGACGGTCGCGTTTTGCCAGCGCCACCGTCCCGCGCGATTCGGTTCTCCGGATTTGATGGGTGTCGTGCAGATAATACATCCGATGGATTCATAATAGTGACCTTCTGCGTCCGCTTCAAGCAGCGGATTCACAGGAATTTCGTTTTCACGGACAAACTGCCATACGTCATCGGTGCTCCACTGCAGCAGCGGACTCACCTTTAGCACGGGGTGTGTCGCGGATGAGATGATCTCCGCCTTTCGGTGCTGTTTTCTGGCATCGGACTGATCGTGACGGATACCGGTTATCCAGACATCCAGTGTTTCCAGCAGCCGTTGCATCGGTCGGACTTTCCGGATGCTACAACAGTATTCCTGCTTCGTTTTACTGTCAAAAAACAGGTATTCGCCATGTTGTGCAACCATCTCCTGAACTTCTTGAGGGTCAGGCTGAACCTGTTCGATGTGGATACCATAACGCGCTTCTACCTGCTCAAAGAAGGTGTATGTTTCCGGGAAGAGACGCAGCGTGTCGAGTGTGCAGACCCTGAACGGCAACTGGTTCTCGGCAGCTATATGAATCATAACCATACCCGAAAGTTGCCCACTTGTGACAATTGCGGCGCGTTCTTTGAACCGTTTAAAGAGAGAAAAAAGAATTTCTTGCGGACTCTCCGTCAACAGAATTTCTTGGCAGAGCGTCTGATCTACTGGATAGTTCAATGTTTTAATCGTGTTCCCTTAGTTAAAAAACCTACGGAAGCGTATCCATGATATCCGATTCGATTTCAAAATAACGACTCAAACTGAAATAGCGTTCTCCAGTGTCCGGAAGAATGGTAACAACCGTTTTATCCGGTCCCTGCGCCTTTGCGACCTGTAATGCGGCATAGACATTCGCACCCGACGACATCCCGACCAACAACCCCTCGGCAGTTGAAATTGATTTCATCATTTCGTAAGCCTCTTTTTCTGAGACTGTGATGACCTCGTCAATGACATCTACATTGAGCACTTCGGGGACCATCCCTGCGCCGAGTCCATCAATCCGAGTCGGCCCCGGTTGACCACCAGAAAGCACTGCCGAAACACGCGGTTCTACAGCAACCACTTTCACATTCGGACACGCTGTCTTCAGTACCTCTCCGACACCTGTCAGTGTACCGCCTGTGCCGACCCCTATAACGCAAAAATCGATGTCGGTGCCGATTGCCTTGAGAATTTCCACTGCTGTCGTGCGTCGATGAATTTCGGGGTTTGCGGGGTTCGTGAACTGGTTCGGCATATAGTGGCGTGGGTTTTGCCTAACAATCGCTTCTGCCTCCCAGATAGCACTCGCCATGCCACCGTGTTCCGGCGTTAGCACAATTTTCGCACCGAAAGCGGAGAGGAGTTCATACTTCTCGCGGCTCACATTTTCTGGCATCGTCAAAACCACAGGGTAGCCTCTCGCGATACCGACAATAGAAAGCCCTAAACCCGTATTGCCAGCGGTAGGTTCCACGATAGTATCCCCTTTTCTGAGGATGCCGCGTTCTTCAGCGTCAACGACCATTGCATAACTAATCCGGTCCTTGATACTGCCGCCGGGATTGTAAGCCTCCAGTTTCGCGAAAATAGTCGCATCGTCCTTACCGGGCAAGGTATTCAAGCGAATCGTCGGCGTATTCCCGATGAGGTCTGTCAGATTTTTAGCGATTTTCATTTCTGTTCTGCCTGTGTGCTTTAGCCAATTGCCACGTTAAAGTATACCATAAACACCGCGAAAAGTCAAATTTATCACATGCGCAGGGCTATTTAGTTCTCGGTTTCGATTTCGATTTTCGTTTACAGATGTTGACGTTTTTTCTCAAAGATCGCGAGCACAGCTCGCTCCTACAGGGAAATTATATTCACATAGCCAAAGTAAATTTTTAAAACTAAATAGCCCTCCCCTGACACACCCCTTTTTTTGACTTTTATTTTGTTTTATCGTATAATAATACTATTAACCAGTTTAAAGAGAAAGATAACTTTGGTTCTGAGTCCTTAAGGAGACACTCATGGCAAATAACACACCAGTGACTCACGAAGACCATTGGAGCCGTCCAGTGGCTATGACCTCTGATGGTCGATGGCTCTCTTTACGAGAAGTAGTAGAAAAAGAACCAACGCAGATTCCATTTAACCGCTTGTCCCTTGAAAAACAGTCAGAATTGGTCGCGGAACGCATTCGGCAAAGCCCCGAATTTGAGGTAGGTATCCTCGGGCAGCGGATAGTGGACAAGAAACACGCCATTGACGAAGTGCAGAAACGAACATCTATAGGGCGCGCCTTAATTGACGTTGAGCAGCGCATGATTAGGATGCTAATCAAACGTGCTCTTGAAGGAAACCTTTAACTCACAGAAAATAACAAAAGGTAAAACGTTGTCTCAAGCAAAAACGACGCGCGGTCATTACCGTGAGGCAGCCGCTTTGGAACACAATCGCGACTGTCTTTGTGCACCTTCAATTGATCCAAAATGGGGAAATAAAAAAGCAAAACTCTTCTAACCAACACCCTCCGTTTTGTTAGTATTCACGTTGTTCTTTGAAAGCTCGGTGCAGAAAATACACAGTAGAGATACCGAGACCGATGAGGATAAAGAGAATAACAATCGCAGTGCCGAGGCGACTTTTTGACTTCGTATCGGCTTGGGTTTCAGATGAAAGTGCCTCGGGACACTAAAGTCCAAACCATCCCAAAAATTTGCATCAACTTTTTACATGAGCGAAAAGGTTATCTATCAATAACCTCTACATTCCATTGTAGACCGAATTCATCAGCGATTTTGTCCACAATTCTCTTTTTACCCTTTGCGGAGTAAACAATGTTGATGCTATAAAAACCAGATGTATCTACCCTACGGTCCTGCTCTGGTGGATCATCTGTGTTTCTAAGTTTAAGAAGTGGGTGTCTCTCCGTTCCGAGTCTGAGGGCGTGCACCTTATCTGTTCCCACCCTCTCAATAGCTTCAATGAAGGTATCGGCTTGTCGCACGTGCTCAATCCGAGTGTTATCTTCGAGAGTAACGATCAAACGTTTTGGTGGTCTTCTTCTACCTACTGGCGGTGGAGGTTGTAACTCACTGACGATATCACTCATGTCAATTGCTTGACAATCCTCTTTGAGATGGTCGTATATACTTCTAATAGCATCTACAATATTCTCTGGCGTAAATGAATGGAGAAAATAACATGTGCCATCGTTACCAATTGCATAGAGCTCATTATTCTCTTCATCTGCTTCAATGCTAACGCAGTTATTGAGGTTTATGATTTTTGCTGGATCGGTGTCTGTCCAGACATACATAGACTTTCTCCTTTCATAAAAGAAGGACGTTGCTGCTCCACACATCCTGTGAAGCAAGATTTACATTTCAAGGAATCTACCTAACAGACCACTTGAATCAGCGTATGGAATTCATTCTAACACGAATTTGTTGACAGCACGGGATTTCCAAAGTTGCTCTCGTATGTGTCCCATATTGACGCTGAATTAGACACTCTGCAACCCGCAATAGAGCGGTTTCTCGACTCAAGTTAACACTATCGGAGGTGTAATAAACGCCTTATTCCTACAATTTCTCGGCAATCTTCGCGTCAATTTTCTTCCATTTCCATGGGATCACCTCACCGGCACCGCGAATTTCACCCCCTGTCCTTAAGAATTTTATCCACAAGTGCGTGAACTTCCGGATCGGAGTGACGAAGTTCTTCCATCTTTTTATTTAGTTTATTTTGAATGTTCATGATGTTACTTTGTTGAAATGAATTCTTTGATACTATTCTGATATTTCTCAAAAGTTACTGTAAAGCAGTGTTTATCAAGGTTCTTTTGGTATTATTGTATGAAAATGCGTTATGAAGTCTGTAAGTATGTGTCTTTCTCCTGTGAGTTGA
>VXZK01000020.1 GCA_009845545.1 Candidatus Poribacteria bacterium | reverse complement strand
TAAACATTCTCAAGGAAGGGGTAGCTTCCTTTGGGTTAGGAGAAGTAAGCCCTATTGTGTTGCTTGGCAAAATCGTAGGCATCTCCGTTGAAGCCACCAGTCGGCTTCTGAAATCCACAAATGCTTTCGCATAACTTTGCGGAAGCCCCGCCCTTTAGGGCGGGGTCTATCACATTATCGTTGAAGTCAAAAAGCCGAAACTCCAAGATGGCAAGGCGCAACTCCGCTCCTACTGCAACGCCACTGGCGCGCCCATCGCTGTGTGGACAAACGGACAACAGATTTCACACTACCACCGCAGAGACCCAAACTACTTTGAAGATATTACCGATATCCCTAACGCTGATCAAACTTTGGCGGATATCCTCAACGAGCGTTTTACGCTCAAGGATCTCATTCTTAAGGATAAACTTACAACAGAGCATAAATCTTTAAAGGATGTCATTTTGGAGTTGGAAGATGAGGTGCTCGCCAATGCAGGTGTGGATGTCTTTGAGGAGGTTTTTAAACTCATCTTTACCAAACTCTATGACGAATTCAAGAGTCAGGAAGATAAAATGTTTATCAACCGTCTCCTACGGCACAAGATCAACACGGTTGTTCAAGAAACAGATCAAGCTTACGACGTTGAGCATCCAGATTATGAGGTTTTGAAGAAAGCGGTTGAAGAAATTCCAGATGACGATTTTCGCGCGATGGAGTTTAGAAACACAGGACAAACCGATTCCCAACTCAAAACCAAAATTCAGCGACTTTTTGACGATGCGAGAGACCGGTGGAGAGGCGTTTTTCCCGAACATTCGGCGTTTGAACTCTCCGACAGCCACCTATCAGTCTGCGTGTCCAGTTTGCAAGATATAAAATTGTTCAACTCCAATCTACAAGTTGTCGATGAAGCGTTCGAGTATCTGGTGAGTAAATCTGCGAAAGGCGAAAAGGGGCAATACTTCACGCCACGCCATGTCATAGATATGTGTGTGAAGATGCTGAATCCGCAGCCAGGGGAATATATGATTGACACTGCCGCTGGGAGCTGCGGCTTTCCGGTGCATACCATTTTCAAACTGACAGGGACACTCTTCACCAATGCAGAAATCCCTGCAGCAGATAAAGAGAATGTCCTCAAGGTGTTTGGGATCGATTTCGACGAAAAGACTGTTCGGGTGGCGAGAACCCTCAATCTAATCGCAGGCGACGGTGAAACGAATGTCTTGCACCTCAACACACTGGACTATGAGCGATGGGACGACAGCACAGAGAAAAATAGTAGGTGGGGCCGCACTTATGGTGCCGGTTTTGATCGCCTTAAAGCGTTAAGGATAGAGCAAGACGAAAACAAGTTATTTGGTTTTGATATTCTGATGGCAAATCCACCTTTTGCCGGTGACATCAAGGAGAGTCGTATTCTGCATCAATACAATCTCACCTTTAAACAGAACGGCAAAGCACACACCAAAGTCGGTCGCGATATCCTGTTTATTGAACGCAATCTTGATTTCCTCAAACCCGGGGGCCGCATGGCGATTGTGCTACCGCAAGGCAGATTTAACAACACCTCTGACAAATATGTTCGTGAATTTATCGCGGAACGCGCCCGTATCTTGGCTATCGTCAGTTTGCACGGTAACACCTTCAAACCGCATACCGGCACGAAAACGAGCGTTCTGTTCGTTCAAAAATGGAACGATGATCCAAGCGTGGGACCTCTCTGCCGAAAAGTTGACAACTACGCCGTTTTTTTGGCAGTGAGTGAGAAAGGCGGTAAAGATAATTCTGGGGATTATGTTTTTCTTGAAAATAGTGATGGGCAGCACAAATTGGACAAAAACGGACACCTGATTGTCGATCATGATTTACACAACCACAATGAGGAGCTCCCTGATGGGATTGCGGAAGCCTTTATTGAATGGGCAAAGCATGAAGAGTTGTCGTTTTGGGAGGTAACATAAGCTCAATCAGGCAGTATGTTAGCACGATCTCACGAAAGCAAGGATGATGCCCAGAACGGCAATTCCAGCAGTCATCGTCCATTGGAGCGTCTTGATCCCCATTTCAATGCGGTCAAGGCGTTGCCCTTGGGACCTAACCTCGTCCCGGAGCGCGTTGACATCCGCCTTGTCGGCTTTTTGGTCTAACTTTTCGATAACAGCCTTGAGTTCTGATCTAACGTCTTGGACATCTGTCTTGTCGGCTTTTTGGTCTAACTTTTCGATAACAGCCTTGAGTTCTGATCTAACGTCTTGGACATCTGTCTTGTCGGCTTTTTGGTCTAACTTTTCGATAGCAGACTTGAGATCTGCCTTAACCTCTTTAACATCTGTCTCGTCGGCTTTTTCGTTTATGACATGATCCACGCGGCCTTCAAGCCGCTCTAATCGGATACCTACATCTTTGAGTGTCTGTAACAATAATTCGTTGAAATTATTTGACATCGGAAACTCCTCCTATATTGTAGGATAACAGAAATTTGTGGTGGATGTCAAGCAATTATGAATTGTCAGAATCAGGATTTACAAAATTCAAGGATTTTCAGGATTGGATGAAAAGCCGTTGAAAAAATGAGAGGGTAAAACACAATAATGCAGTATTCTATTGTTGATTACCAATCCATAGTGGATGCCTCCCATTCTCTGCGATTTGATGCGGAGTTTTTTCGACCCGATTATCTACAGGTTCAACGCCGACTTGAAGATATTGGTTCGCGTAGACTCAGGGATTTTCAAGTCAACATCAGACACCCGAAAGAGATAAAGCGAAATTATGTGGATAATGGCGTTCTGTTTTTAAGAGCACAAAATGTGCGTCCGCTTTCTATTGATTTAACATCTAATCCTGTTTATATATCAGAAGAGGATGCAGAACGTTTAAAGGAAAACACGATACAGTATAAGGACATTCTGATAACGCGATCGGGAGCAAATGCGGGTCAGTGTGCTATCTATCTTGAAGATAGACACGCTATTTCATCGTCCCATACCTTTATCCTCAAAAGCGGAAACTTAAATCCTTTCTTTCTGACTATTTTTTTCAATAGCAGGTACGGCAAAACATTAATAGAGAGAGGCAAATACGGCAGCAGCCAACCTGAAATTGCTCCGCCTTTTTTGTATCAAATTCCTGTACCGAATTGGGGAGACCTTCAAACGGAGATAGAGAAATTCTATCTCCGATCAAAAGAACTAACGGAATTATCAAAGACACGGTATGCCGAAGCCCAAGCCCTTCTTCTTGGCGAACTCGGACTCACCGATTGGCAATCGAAGTACACGTTAGCCTTTACCACGGATTATGTAAGCATGCAACGGGCAGAACGCATTGACGCGGATTATTTCCAGCCAAAATATGACGACATTATCAGTGCCATTAAAAGTTATCCGGGCGGTTGGGATACGTTGGGAAATCTGGCATCCCTTAAAAAATGTGTTGAGGTGGGTAGTAAAGAATACCTTGAAACCGGCATTCCTTTTGTTCGGGTGAGTAATCTCAGTCCTTATGAAATCACACAAGAGAAATACATTTCAGAAGAATTGTACACAGAAATCATGGAACACCAACCTAAACAGGGTGATATCCTTCTCAGTAAGGACGCAACCCCCGGCATAGCTTACTATTTGCGCGAAGTCCCCGAAAAGATGATCCCTGCTGGCGGTATACTCCGATTGAAAAGCAAAACGGATAAAATCGGAAACGAATACTTAACTCTGGTGCTTAATTCTATCCTGACCCAAGAACAAATTAATCGGGATGTAGGTGGGTCAGTAATTTTCCATTGGAGACCAGACCAAGTAGTAGGAACAGTTATCCCCATTCTGCACCAAGAGATGCAAGCTGAAATTGAAAAGAAAGTTATTGAATCCTTTAACTTACGCAAGCGGGCCAAAGACCTTTTGGAACATGCTAAGCGCGCAGTCGAAATCGCTATTGAACAAAACGAACACACTGCTATAGACTGGTTGGAATCTGTTTCAGAGACATCTTATAGTAAAGCCCATAATTATTTGGACACGCGGTTGCTCGTAAGGGAAACCGGGTAACCTTGTTTCCCCTACGAGCGGGCAACGTTATCGTAGCGTGTCAACTTATTTTCGTTTTTTACTATCAGAAGGTAATTTCGAGTTGTCGTTAGTTTTCAGCAAATTCCAATCGAATCTGAAACCCCAGTCCAGAGAGAATATTTTGTAAATTATCCAAGTGTGGTTTCTGTTTAGCGTCGAATATATCGTTAAGATGCTGAAGATCAGCCTTCGTCCGCTGGGCGAGTTTTCCAATACCACCTTGTGCCTCTACAACATCACGCAGGGCGATCCAGAGTGAGTCTGTGTTGCCATCTTCCTTATAGTCTGCTAAGGCTGCCTCCAGATAATACATCGCAAACTCTGTATCTGTGAGGTCTTTTAAAAGGTCGTCCCTAAAACTGGTAGTTTGCTCAAGTATAGTTTCCGTGTTCATCGTTCCTACTCCTTATTTTGTTCCAATAATTTTCAGCTCTTGCAATATCCCGTCGTTGTGTCCCTTTTTGCCCCCCACAAAGCAAAATAACAATATGAGAAGTAAGAGTGCCAAAATAGATCCGATATCCGGGTCCGTAGTCTATTCTCAGTTCATATAAATCACTCCCTAACCTTTTACAATCACCGAAATTTCCCTCTTGTAGACGTGCAATTCGTCTCTGAATGTTTGCGCGTGTCCTTTTATCTCGGAGTTGTGTCAACCACTGACGAAACGGGTTACGTCCTTCTGGTGTGATATAGTTTCTGACCTCTCGGGCAATGATTTGCATATTTTTAAGTATAACACATTTGCACGGTATTTTTCAAATTATGCGTCTTGAAGAGGGTGTGTAAAGTTTTTGGCAGCGGTTGTTTTTAGTAGAGGGTTGAAGAATATGTTTGCAAGTGGTATCCTTTCGTAAAAGTGTTTAGATAGTGTTTACACAAGAAAGGATACCTAATGGATATTTTAGCGATTATTGATGATACCCAAAGAGTCGGAGGGGGCATCCGGGCATTGGGTGTCGGAAACCTAGACCTTTCTCAACTCCTTCAAAGAGAAGCGCGTTATTTTCAGAAGCATTCAAAGCGGATGCAATATCAAACGTTTGTAGAAAACGGGTATCACATCGGCAGCGGTCTTATTGAGTCTGCGTGTAAACACGTCGTCGCACAGCGATGTAAACAAGCTTCTATGAAATGGAGCGAAGTCGGTATAAATGCTATCCTCTTCTGGAGATGTTTACTCAAGAGTGAGGCTTGGGAGACCTTCTGGGACAAACAGGCTCAAAATGCCGCTTGAAGGTTAATGACAAAAACTTTACACACCCCTTAACAATTGCAGGTTGACAAATAATTTAAAATACTGTAAAATTAAGAAAATAAATTGGTGCTTTCAGTTTTTCAGAAAATCAAGAAGGAGAGAATTCATGGCAACTACGATTCGCCAGCAAGATGGCGTTGCAATTTTGGAACCGAACGGTAAAATAATGGGTGCTTCAGTATCGGAATTACGAGACGTTATCACGTCGCAAATAGATGCCTCCGATGAACCACGGATCCTCATCAATTTCGAGCGCGTTACGATGATGGACAGTTCAGGTCTCGGTACGCTAATGGGTGCGCATGTCGCTGCAACACGGAAGAATGGTCGCATCGGTGTCATCCATGTCGGAAAAAACATCAAAAACCTGATTGTCCGAAGCCGGTTGGTCAGTATCTTTGAACATTTTGACGACGAGGATGCTGCAGTTTCCGGGCTATCGAGCGGAGATTAATCAGCACAATTGAGAGAACGTGCCTACAACCCTGACTAACTATAGTATTTAGGAGTGAATTATGGCAATCACCGTGTCTGAGAGAGAAGGGGTCGTTATATTTAAACTGAGCGGTAGGATTATCACCCCAGGTATCAAAGAAATCTCGGAAACTGTAACGGAGGCACTTACAGGGTGTCCTTCACCACCGAGGTTGGTGTTTGACTTTAAAGAGGTAACCGGGATGGATAGTTCTGGGCTCGGGGCACTCATGAAGGTTTATGCCGACATTCGTCCGCATGGCGGGGCGATTGCGGTGATTAACGTGAACAAACATGTCAAAAACCTCATTGTTATGGCTCGATTAATCACTGTCTTCAAAAGTTTTGAGAACGAAGATGACGCGGTTGCCGGCTTGATGCGCCATCCGTAGTTTAGGTTTGATTGATTATAGCGCGTTCGCGAGGCAACTTGTGTTAAACTAACATAAGTGTTGCTCAGTAACACTCGGCTGCCTCGCACCGATAAGGGGGTGCCTCATGATAAAAAATATCCTTGTCGCCATCGGCGATACGGATTACGAAAAAAATGCCTTTGAGTACGCGGGTCAATTGGCAGTGCTTTTAGGTACACATCTATCGTGCGTTTTCTTTCAGGACAGCAGCCATGGTGGGAATGCTGATGTCGCAGCAACTGTGCTCCGCCGAACAGAAGCGGAATGCTCACTCTACGATTTTCTCGATTATCACGTTGAGGCTGTCGCCGGTAATCCGCGACAGATGATCTGTGAACAAGCGCACTCCGCTGACCTTGTTGTTGTTGGGCTGCCTGAAGATATCAGAAAGCGTAAACTCAAACTAATTCAGAACCAAATTGACGATGTCCTACAGCATATCACGCGACCCATCATCGTCGTACACGAACAGTGCACACTTTTACGGAAAATTCTCGCGGTCCATCACGGCGATACTTATTCTGACCACGCTTTGGGGCTTGTCGCAGAGATTGGTGAATTGACAAAAGCTGGCATCCTTGGACTCGCACTTTCAAGTACACAACCTGAAGCGACGCAGATTAAGCAGCAGATGGAAGCATACTTGAAATACTATGACGTTCAAACCGATTTCCTTACCGCGCGTGGTTTTACGGTCGCAAATATCTTGGAAAACGCAGAGGAAAATGATTGCGATCTCATCGCTTTGAGCGCAAGCCATCACGGTCGGTTGTACGAACTTGTCTTCCAAAGCACCACACAAACTGTTGTCAAACTCGCGAACCGTGCGGTTTTAGTAACAAGATAGACCGCGTGCAAGTCAGTAAAGTACGCCGACCTCGCACCTTGTGGAGGCAGACATGAAGCTTAAGGACGCAACTCACAAGCACATATTATCGGGTGAATCCATTGATTCTCACGCTCTTTTGGAGATTTCCACAGATATGTTCGGGTGTATCAGTTGTGACGGCAGCTTCGTCCCACTCAACTCGGCGTGGGAAGATACCCTTGGATTCACCGAGTTGGAACTCCAAAGTCAGCAATGGTGGATGTTTGTCCATCCGGATGACAGACAGCAAACGCTTGCCAGAGTTGAGAAGGTTCAAACCGGGGAACGTGACAGTGTTAACTTTGAAAACCGTTTTCAGTCCAAAGATACGGACTACACGTGGTTAAGGTGGCGCGTAACAAAAGTGCCCGAAAAACAACGCTGTTACCTCGTAGCAACAGATATTAACAGCGAAAAACGATTGGAAGCGAGATTGAAAGAGAGTGAAACGCGTTTCCAGCAATTAGCGGTCAAACATGTCCAAGAAGGGGATCTGTTACATACGCTGATGGAGAATACCCCGGACCACATCTACTTTAAAGACACGGAGAGTCGGTTTATCCGAATTAACCGTTCTTTGGCAGACCAGTTCGGTCTAAAAAACCCCACAGACGCAGTCCATAAAACAGATTTTGATTTTTTTACGCGTGAACATGCGCAACAGGCATACCAAGACGAGCAAAACGTTATTGAGTCCGGGAAACCGATCGAAGGCAAACAGGAAAAAGAGACGTGGCCCGATGAACAAGAGACGTGGGTGTCAACGACGAAAGTGCCGATTCGCGATAGAGAGGGACGGATTATAGGCACATGCGGCATTTCACGTGATATCACCGAATACTATCGCGCCCAACAAGCCGTTCGTGATTCTGAAGCCAACTGGCGGTCGCTTGTTGAAAGTGTACCGGATATTATCTCAACGCTCGACCTGGATTATCGCCTTCAATTTGTCAACCGACTGCCCTCTACCCTCGAATTAAAACCTGAAGACCTCGTTGGAAAAAGCGTTTTTGATTTTCTGCCTGAAGAACATCACCCACGCATCAAGGAAGCCTGTGCAAAGGTAATTGAAACTGGCGAACCGGCTACCTATGAAGTTCAGGGTCTGATAAGTGGGTATTGGTATGCATCCTGTATCGGGCCGATTCAGCAAGATGGCGAACTCGTTGGGTTCGTGATGGCATCGACAAATATCACAGATCGAAAGCAGGCGGAAATTGAGTTACAACATAGTGAAGAACGTTTCCGTCGAGCCGTCCTGAACGCGCCACTGCCTATCATGATTCATGCTGAGGATGGTGAAGTCCTGCAAATTAGTCGAGCGTGGACAGAATTAACCGGCTACACACTCGAAGATATACCGACAATCTCAAAATGGCTGGCGCAAGCGCATAGCCAAGAAGCTGAGGAAGTCAAAGCACATCTTGCCCAGTTGTACCGTTCCACCGAGCGCGTGGCAGAGGGTGAGTATGTAATTATTACCCAGTCCGGTGAAAGGCAGGTTTGGGAGTTCAGTTCGTCATTGCTTGGGGCACTGCCGGATAAGAGACAGCTTGGCATTAGTATGGCACTGAATATTACAGAACGGATAAAAACCCAAGAAGCCATGCAACAAGCCAAGGAGACTGCCGAATACGCGAGTCGCGCGAAAAGTGATTTTCTCGCGAACATGAGCCATGAACTGCGGACCCCTTTGAATGCGATTATCGGGTTCGCTGAGATCCTGCAAGATGAACTTGTCGGAAGTATCAACGCCGAGCAGAAGGAGTGCGTCAACGATATTCATATTAGTGGCCAACATCTGCTGGAGATGATTAACGACATTCTTGATCTTTCAAAAATTGAAGCTGGGAAAATGGTGCTACAGTTGGAAACATTTTCTATTGTAGAAGCCGTTGAAGAGGTGAACGCGATTATTACTGCACTCGCTGTGAAGAAAAATTTAGATCTTACCTTGAACTATAACCGGAATTGTATGATTGAAGCGGACCGGGTTAAATTTAAGCAAATCTTCTACAATTTGTTATCCAATGCAGTAAAATTTACGCCAGAAGGCGGAAAAGTCGCGACCCGGTTGAAAGTTACTGAGACAGAACTATGTGCCGAGGTGATTGATACAGGTATAGGCATTTCCGCTGCGGATCAGGCAAAGCTCTTCGCACCCTTTACACAGATTGATACCTCGAAATCTCGGCGGTACGGCGGAACAGGGCTCGGTTTGGCATTGACCCATCGGCTTATCGTGTTACACGGCGGTGAAATCAGTATTAAAAGCCAAGAAGGGAAAGGGAGCAATTTTACTTTGAGAATCCCTCTACAACCGTTAGAGGGCAGCACCTACGCTACGCCTGATACGTCTGATACATCTGATAAAGGGTAAGTTGCAGTTCGGTATTTTCTACTAAAATCTACCAAAACCTATAAGAACC
>VXZK01000064.1 GCA_009845545.1 Candidatus Poribacteria bacterium | reverse complement strand
GCGAGAATACCGAGGAGCCAACACCAACTATCCCTGTCGCTGAAGCCGGCAGCACTCTGTTCTACACCACTTGGTAGGAATGCCAAAAGTAGCCCGACACTGATTGCGACACCAAGTCCAAATGCCCGATACAAGTAGAGACAGAGTATCCCCATGCCAAGTACAAAGCAGACGACAGGCGCGAAAATATGCACCTGATAGAGACTAACGTCGGGAAAAAACGGCGTTATCAGTTTATAGGTGTACGCCGTGATATAGGAATAGAGCGGTAGCGTTTGTTCTAAGTCTCTCCCGACAGGTACCCAACGGTGCATGTCGCGGGCAGGTAGGCTCCCGTTTTCTGATATCATCTCTGATAGCCAATAGTAGAGATACGCGTCGTTTGCCGTAAACTGCCCTTCAGGGAGGTTAGGGAGACCTTGGCACCGCACCCAAAACGCCACTCCTAAAATACCTAATAGAAGTAGTAATACACCAGTATGTAAAACGGAGAAATGTGATTTCAGTTTTGTAAAAATATGCATAGGGTTTTAAGAGGGTGCCGCTGTTGAAAAATACGAGGAGCGGCAACCCATCTTTTTCCTTTTCAATCTGACGGTTCTCTACTATTTAGCAGTGTTTTGAAGTGCTTAGCAGCATCCGGATCCGTTTTTGTTAGCCGACGGATCCCCTCCTGAACACCATATCTGTTTAGTGTTTCCAAAGCACCATGAAGTCGTTCATTTGAAAAATCTTCCGGGGCAAATTGTGCCCGAAAGGCTTTTTCAAAACTCGCCTCGGTTGGCAGTTCTGGCGCGAATTGCTTTTCAAATTCTGCTGTAAATCCCTCCTCGGTAAAGAGTTTCTCAAACCGTTCAAGTTCTGCCTGAAAATCGGCAGCACTTGGTGGACTTGGTTTATCCCCTTGCGATTGTGATGTGGGTGCTACCGGTTCTGGCGCGTCTGGTATCACAGAAGGCATCTCCGGTCCTGGAATCCCTCTGTCGCCTTCTGCATCGGGGTGCATCCACTCATCCCATTCCGTGAGGCCTTCCCCCTCCTGTACGAAATACCCTTCCCATCCTCGCTGCCGTAGTGTCTCCTCAAGCAGCGGATGCACCTTTTGAGATGCTGGCACTTCAATCGGACCGTCTGCAGGCAGCGGCATGGTTTGCCAATATTTTTGCCAACCCCGCAGCACATCTTCCCGGGTGATAGCTGGTGGTGCTTCCTTAAGAGTATTATAATCTTCATCAAGGTAGACGATTTCATATCCCTCAGGATGAGCACGTTTATAGGTGATATTAAACTTTTGTTTGTCAGTGAGTGCTGCATCATCGCCAAAAGTCGTTTCGTGAATTTCTCCGTAGGCGTTTGTCCTTCTCTGGACATAGACGCGACCGGGTGCGTGGACGATGACGTTTTTGCCACCAGGACCAGAAAAATCAACACCCGTATTGTTTGGGAAATTTTCATCCGCTTCCCTCATTTTTTCAGTTGTCCAAATATACCTGTCGATAAAAGCGAGTTTGTACGTTTCCCAATCGTCAGTAGCGGGGATGCCTACATAGTGGCCGTTTTTCCACATCTCTGGATGCTTCTCAGAATGAAAAAGGAGGCTGCGTGCGTTCAAGAGACCGGAATAATCGCCGTAGTGTTGTATGAAACCGCCTCTATTTAGTATGAGCCGTAACCATTCTACGGGTGGATACTTCTGATCCATCCAACTGTTGCCATACTCCCCATGAAACGATGCCATCAGTGCCTCGACAGTCTGTGGTCCGGAATGTTGCCTCCATTTTGGCTGGACTGTAGTATCTACAGCAACTTGTCCACTGGTTGAATTGAGCGTCTCTTCAGAAGCTTTCTTTGTTGCCCCTATCTGATCGCCGGTTTCGCTTTCGGGTGTAATGATGACCGAAGGATAAGAACTAAGAGACTTTCTGCTCTCTGTTTTCTGCTTTGTTTGCCAGATAAAAAAGAGGCTCCCTCCCAAAATGGTGAGAACGAGAGTTGCGAAAATCGCGTATTTGCGGTTCATCAGGGTTTCTCCTTAGATGTGTATGCCTACGGCAGAAACATGTGTTTGCGGATTGCAGGGTATAAACCCTTCATCCATACGCTACACTTCTGCCGTAGGAGTTGTAAAGTTGTACATCCCAGTACAAACTAGGGGTACCGGTGCAAACCGATTAAGGGCCAGAGATAAAATATCCGTCACCACTCGTTGTTTGAGGATTATCCCCGCGGTGTCCTGTTGCTGTAGTGTCGAACGACGTGCCGCTATAACTTTTGACCCCGTTAGTCTCCGTTATATCGCAAATAATTTGCCTCATGTTACCATCGCCGGGCCCTGGATTCCTTGCAATATCGTTACCAACCTGTGCTCTCACCTTGCCGAGTCCTTCGTAACGTCCTACCTTAGCAGATTGGAGGTTGTGAACCTTTACTTCTAACTTGGAAGTGAGCGATACTTGGCTGGGACTCCAGAACCAACCGCTGCTACTTTCGCATCTGTTGGATGAATGTGCCGCGTAAGGGGCACCACAAGTACCAGAACTCTCGTCGTTTCCTGAATTCTCAATTCCCGGTCCGCTTGCGAGGACGAGCGGCAGGGCTGCTAATCCGAATAATCCTGCAATGAACAGAATTGCTGCGGTGTTTACCATGCGATTAAACATTAGGGGTTCTCCTTTAGTTATCAGCGGACTGTGAAGACATGTCCTACAGTCCATTCTGGGTTAAATCAGAAAAGTGGATACCTTTTGTTTCACACCTTATTTTAGCGACTATGGATACTTACATTAAGAAAGTTCACGAAATAGCCCTAAAAATTTCCAAAACTGAAAAGCATTCCGTAAAGTAGTTCAACATTTTTAAATCGTTCTTTTGCCTTTCTCTTATAACTATAAACATCAATCCGAAAAAGTTAAGGCCCAATTGCAGAATTTTAAGGAATTTCCGGTCTTTTTAATTTTTACCTACCTTAATTGACTAAGTTTTGGACAATTCATCCCACATTTCGATTGAATTTTCAAAGGTAGTGGGATTTTTCTATGCGTTTTATATCCCTCAGCACTTAGCGAAAAAATAACGGTAACGGATCGCGGCTGCGCGCCCCCCGGGTTTGCGAACCGTCTCTGCAACAAGGAAACCCAGACTAACAGTCTATGCTACGGAAGAGGGCATCTGATCGGAAATCTTTGGATATCCTAAAATTGTCCAAACTTTAGTAAATTCAGCATACACATTTACCAATTTTTCAATTGACGGGTTTGTGCATTAATGTTATAATTGGATTCCACACCATGCAAATTGATACAGACTATGCCCGAGTTGGGTGTTATCTTTATACTTTAGTGATCTGATAAAGGACGGATGAATGAAATGTTAGAAAAAATTTTTGACGTTATTATCGGCTTTATGCTCAATAGAAATTTGGAAAAGGAGATGGGAGTTCGGCATAAGCTTTTCAAGGGTCGTCTCGCTGAGATCCCCACAAAAATCTTCGACAGACTCGTTGATCTTATAGTCGGAACCCGCTATTCTTATTACTTGGAAATGCGGCGTAATCTGCTTGAGGGAGGGGTTGTTGAGATCCCTTCAAATATCTTTGATTGGAAGGCACTTGAACGCACGAGTGGCTATTTGCGCCTCTACATGGAAGATTTTCATGATAAGTTCAAGGAACGCTATGATGGAAATTTCCCTGCCGAAGATTTTAAAGACTGGTTCCGTTATTTTCATGTTGAACGTCCTGAACAAGAATCGACGAAAAAATCTGTTTCAGAAGCGTTGCTGGCTGACGATTTGCCGAGAATTTAAGTTTAAGGTTAACGCCCAAGATGCCGGATTTGATAAACGTTCAGACCGGCATCTCGTCATAAGTTCTGCCCTCCAACTCCCGTCCTGTTTTCGATTTACGTTTGCCTCCCCACTGCTTGAAGAAAAATGCAACATCGGCATCCGCACACTGTTCACGGATGTCAATAACCCATTTTTCCTTCATTTCGCGTGCGCCGGGTCCGGACTCACCACCTACAATAACCCAATCTATTCCGTCCAACTCTAAATTTGGAAGTGCTCCGAGCAATGGTTCGAGTGATAGAAATTTGATATGCGCGTCGGTTTGGCGGAGTGCGTCAATCCGATCTGTCACGTGTTTATCTTCAACACTGACACCCATCCAGACGTTGGAGGGCCAAGGCAATTTGGAATTGAACTCTAATAGTCGCTCTGCTCGTTTTGTCAGGACCTGGAATTGATGTCTATCTGCTTTTCCCATCACAGCAAAAACTTTTTGGATATCGAACAATTTAACTTTTTCATGAAAGAGGTCACTCATGGAATTGACGAAGATTCGACGAGGCTTTTTCCATTTGAGTGGTGCATTCAGCAGCTCTGGAACGAGAATAACTTTTTGCGTCCACCGCGGTCCTGCTTTGGTGTTCTCAGCCAAACCTTCGTAAGCCATACCTTTGCCTGAGAACCGGGCTGCGATCCGTTCTGCATAACAGAACCGACACCCCTCTGAAACGCGGGTGCAACCGCGCACTGGGTTCCACGTAGATTCTGTCCACTCAATTTTTGATTGCATCGCCATTTTCGCGTACACCCCATCATTTTTTTCTAAAAAAGTGGATCCAACCGATAAGTCCTGCGACAACCGTGCCAGAATAAAAACCGTAATAGACCCATATATTAACCAAGTAAGTTAGATATTGGATGCCTACAAAGGCTATAACAACAAGCGCGCTACATACAAAAGGGATCCACGCGCCAGCAGTTGACCGTTTTTGGACGAATTCTTCGGCAAGCGGCAAGTTCGACACGGGTTTTGGGTAAAAAATGACGTAATAGAGTAAAATAGTGAGCCCTGGTAGGACGTAAAAGACACCTGAAACGCCCCAAATAACGGTCGCAATGCAAAACATAAGAAGCGTACACGGCGCAACAATATAGAGGAGGGTAGTCGCCTGCACGCCTCGCCACAAGTCACGGGTTGTTGCAAGTGGTGCAAGCGTTAACATCCACGATGCTTTCCAATGTTCTGAGTATCTGACGGGTAAAATGAAAGTCCCTATAAAACTTGTACCGACAAAGTAAAACATCATGGAAAAGCCTGGACTTAATCCGATGGCGTAGGCGTCTTGAATCCACTTGAGAGAAAACGGTTCGTCTTGCATAAATAAAATCACGAGTATAATGATGGCACCGAACGAACCGAAAAGTTGTCGCAATATGTGCTTATCGCGCCACATATACGCAGCACCGAGGCAAAACGCTGCGCGCATAGCAGGGTTTCGGAACAGTTTCGCGAACAGCGGTATTTTCACCCGTAACTCGGATTTCTGTTGATTGCCAGATTCCAACAAGTAAGAGAGGTACTCTGAATAACTTCTCGCGATACTCCGAAGTGGGACAAATACCAAGATGAGTGTTGAAACGATTGCCAGTCCTGTTAAAATCAGATTTCTCACAATATTGGGGCGTTCTATTTCTCCTACCGCCAGCGATACGGCTCCGGCGAACCAACCGTTCGGAAGGGCATAGAACCATTTCACAAATGCGTTTAATTTATCTATTCCGCCATCTGATAATGAGAAAGGCAAACGGGGGAGGAGAATCCATACCATAGGGAAAAGACCTGGAAATATAAACTGTGCGTATTGCGCAATATTTCGGAGGCTTTTCTTGGTATAGAGTTTCGTTAAATACCCTGCGAAGACTGTCATCACGCCAATCGTAAAGAAGCCGGACATGAAAGCGATCAACAGATAGACAATCGGAAAAAGGTATAGGAGTTGAGAAGACTCTCGGGCATGAATCCAGATACCAGCGATCGCGGGTGGCAGATTGAAACTGGCTAACAATAGGGCGGTATAAGTGAGGATCTGCGTCAGTTTCACAAGAAAATAGGTGCGCGATGAAACCGGAGTGTGTGCCACAATAGGGTAATGTGTAGGCGCAATAAGAATATCAAAGTAGGGGATCGTCCAGATGCCTATCATCGCCATAGACATAGTGATGCTGATCAGCGCGTAGGTGAACACGTTCAAAGAGAGAAGTAGCATAGACGCGCCCGAAAGTCCGACGACAAAAAAGATTACACAACTCAAACCAAGCGATAGGTTAACAAAGCGATTCCCTTTAAGCGCGCGTTTCTCCACCAATTTCTCTGTATTCAGGAGGTACCTGTACTGTGTTGGGGAGGCACCGAGCATTTCCACGATTTTTTCAAGCATCTACGATTTCCTCCACTCGTTTATTTTTTTGTAGCAAATAGACAAAACCGGTAAGACCACCCACAACCATAACGCAATAAAAACCGTAATACACCCATATATTCAGCAGATATGTTAGAAATTGGATGCCTATGAAGATGCCAATAGCAAGCAGGTTACAGATGAAAGGAAGCCAAACCGCTGCAGCTGTCCGTTTTTGGACAAATTCTTCGGCGAGTAGTAAACCCGATTGTGATTTTGGATAAAAGATGACGTAATTGAGTAAAACGATGAATCCCGGTAAAACGTAAAATATGCCTAAAACGCCCCAAATAACGATAGCAACGCAGAGCATCAAGAGCGTACACGGAGCGACGAGGTAAAAGAGCGTAGTCGCTTGTACGCCTCGCCACAGATCACTTGATGCTGTGAACGGGGCAAGCTTCAACATCCACGCCGCTTTCCAGTGCTCTGAATATCTGACCGGTACAATGAAACTATCAACAAACGCCATACCGACAAAGCAGAACATGATAGAAAAACCTGGGCTTAGTCCGATAGCATAGGAGTTTTGAATCCATTTCCATTTTAGAAAAAATAGCCCATCCTGCGTAGATATAACGATGATTACAAACATACTCCCAAGGGCAATAAAAAGCTGTTGCAGTATTCTCTTATCCCGACATAGATATGCAGTGCTGAGACAGAACCCGGCACGGATAGTGGTGTTTGAGAACATTCTGGCAAGTAAGGGTGTTTTCACCTGAAACTCGGATTTTTGGCGACTCCGAGATTCCAATAGGTAAGAAAGATATTCTGAATAACTCTTCGCGATACTCCGAAGCGGTACCAATAGTAAAATAAGCGTTGAAGCAACAGCCAGTCCTGCTAAAGTAAGAGAGAGCGCATCTGTTTCTCCGAGGGCAACCGACACTGCGCTAGCAAACCAACCGTTCGGAAGTACATAAAACCATTTCAGAGTCGAAATTACTTTATCAAATGTAATATCTTCTGGTAATAAGCGAGGAAGAAGGATCAACATCACCGGAAAAAGCATTGGAAATATAAACTGTGCGTACTGTGCGATATTTCGGAGGCTTTTTTTAGTATAAAGTTTCGTCAAGTACCCTGCGAACGTAGTCATCACCGCAATCATGAAAAAACCAGAAATAAAGACGATTGGTAGGTACACGAGCGGAAAAAGAAATCGAAACCCAGCAGCCTCTCCTCCACGGAGCCAAATGCCACCAATAGCAGGTAATAGACCTGAGCTGCCCAACAATAGAACTGTGTAGGTGAGGATCTTCGTCAGCTTTACGAGAAAATAGGTGCGCGATGAAACAGGGGTGTGTGCCACTATAGGGTAGTTTATAGGACTAAGAAGAATATCAAAGTACGGGATTGTCCAGAATCCCACTATGAACATAGACATAGTTATGCCCATAACAGCGTACATGAATACACTGATAGGTAGGAGTATCATAAAAGCGATAGGGATACTCATAACAAAACAGAATAGACAGGTGAGTCCTAGCGACAGGTTGACAAAGCGTTTGCCCTCAAGTGCGCGTTGCTCCGCCAGTTTTTCGGTTTTTAGGAGATACCTGTACTGGGTCGGCGAGGCACCGAGCATTGCGGCGATTTTCTCAAGCATCCGGGGTGCCCTCCATCACAATCCGAATGGCTTCCTCGGTTTTTTCATCAATCCCCGTTGTCTCCGTCAGTTGTGCGAAAATCTCGTTGAGTGCTGTCTGATTTGTCTGCTGTCGTAATTCCTCTACCGGGGCATCAGCGATGAGTTTCCCTGAGTTGATAATCATGATTCGCGGGCAGAGCGTTTCGGCAACTTCGAGAATATGTGTACAATAGAGGATCGTTTTGCCTAAATCGGCTAAACGTTGGAGCAGTGCTTTCATGAGGGTTACCGTCCCGACATCCAGATTGGTGAACGGTTCATCTAAAAACAGGACATCCGGATTGTGCATGAGTGCGGACATAATGATGCACTTCTGCCGCATGCCTTGTGAAAAACCGCTTATTCTTTGGTTTGCCTGAAATGCCATATCAAACAATTTGGCGAGTTCTTCTATTTTCTGCGCGATGAGGCGTTCCTCTAAATGATAGAGTCTGCCGATTAACTGAAGGTGTTCTACTAAGGTGAGGTGTTCGTAGAGTTGCGCCTCCTCAGGCACGTATCCGATGTGTCGCTTTAATTCAAGCAGCTCCGTTTCGGCGTTATATCCTGCCACAGCGATTTCGCCGGATGTCGGTTGCAGCAAACCTACGAGCATTTTGAGTGTTGTACTTTTCCCCGCCCCGTTGGGACCGAGATAACCGACGATTTCACCTTGTTTCACTTCAAAGCTAATATCGTCAACTGCCGTGTTTTGCCCATATTTTTTCGTGAGATGTGAAACTTGAATCATATTTTTCCTGTCCTTGTAGTTTAGGTCTATTTACAATAATTAGAGACGCGATTTTGGGGCGAAAAGGGTGCATAATTACAGAAAAACGAGAAAATGGAGTGGATCTGCTACCTCGCAAATAACTGAATACTCTCACTGCAAGGCAAACGGATAACTGATCAACTGAATACTCACAGTAGACATCCATTTCAATTTATGATAGCATATTTAGACATTCCTATCACCTTGATTTCTTCTTATTTAAGAAAAAAGGAGCAGACATCATGGAATTCGTTCAGTTGACAGAGGCACAGCGTCAGGAATTTGAAGAGAACGGATACTTTATCATGCGCTCAGTACTTGACGAGGAGATGATAGATCGCTTGCTGGAGGCAGGGGATCGTTTAATGGCATCGCTGAACCTCAATGGTGGGCATTATGGACACAGACGAGACGGATTGGTGCAAGAACCTGCCTTCGCGGAACTTGTATCACAAACAAGAGCGATCCCCTTGGTGATTCAACTTCTTGGTACGAATCTGCACATTACCAATACCGCGCTTCTCTATAAGCATCCGCAGCCACACGAACTTCCAGAGCAGCGTGGCTGGCACCGAGATGCCGGGGTGCATTTGGATCTCGGACACAAGGCTTGTCCACGTGTTGGATTGAAGGTCGCTTACTGCTTAACGGATTGTGCTGTACCGAATTCTGGTGCGACGCTATTTGTGCCGAAGAGCCATAAGTCAGGAGTACCCTTGGGCATTCCTGAAGGTGAGATTGATCCGATTGAACCCTACGACGAGCCGTTACTCCGCGCCGGGGACGCGTATTTCTTTGAAAGCCGTATCTATCACACCACCGGACTCAACTTTACCGATAAGACTACCAAGATTGAGGGTTTTCGGCTAAATAATGATATTTATTTCGGTCTGTCCGATTTTTAGGA
>VXZK01000258.1 GCA_009845545.1 Candidatus Poribacteria bacterium | reverse complement strand
TTCGGCATTTATTCAATCAACAAAACTTCGCGCTTTTCAAAGCGTTTATCTTCGGCTTCATCGCCAATAGAGGTAATGGCACACTGACGGACCTTTATCTCGGTTCGTTCAACTGAGTTTCGTCGCGGCGAGCCTAACAAAGTTGATATTCACAACACCAGACGCACCGCAAAAACGGATGAGTGTTCAAGAGGTCTGTGAACATCTCGACATTCATTGGTATCGTCCGAAGAAACTCACACAAGGGTTGCGAGTGGCTTATCTCCGCTCGCAAATGGCGGGGTCGTCATTTTTTGCCAAGTTCAATGAAAAAACAAACTCGCAGAATATTCAGGTCAGTTTTCAAGATGATACACACCTGCCTTTCGACGAGGCAGCATAATTTTACAATATCGTCCAAACTTTAGTAAAGGTAGATAGGAGGAATTAAATGCCAAATGCAACAACGCTTTATTTTCCAGAAGTAGGTCCCCAATGGGAAGATTGGGTACAAGTTATTAACGTGGGCACAGAAGAGACCGAAGTGAATATAATAGCCCGACATGCCCAGAACGGGCAACCAACATGGTCAGACCAGAAAGAGATCAGTCCTTTTGAATGCTGGACTCCGAACGTTGAGGCGATTAAACAAAATTCTTCGATGCAGTTTTCCGCAGACCAACCGATTGTCGCAGAACGGCACATGCACAAAGACCCGAACATCCTTGATTTCGTTGGTGCTGCGGAGGAATACGAGACGGTTGGGTTACGCTTATTTTTTCCAGAATTGGTTCCCGGCGCGCATGACTGGTTCCGTTTTCTCAATGTCGGCGAAGCGGATGCGTTGGTAAATATCATCGTGCGGAACAGACGTGGTGATATTATAAGGCAGCACCATCACAGAATCAGACCACAGTGTTGTTGGGACATCAATGAAGGTATAATGGGGAATGTTGCTGGCACGCTTGAGGTCCAAAGCACGCAGCCGATTGTCGGTGAACGGCACCTCCATTATCAAGGTGGCAAAACTTGTGTTGGGCAATATGGTCAGGTAATTTCGGATGCACCGCGCACGCTCTATTTTCCAGAAACGGGACCGGCGTGGCGTGACTGGGCGATCATCGTCAATGTCGGTAAAGAAACAGGTGAGGTTACACTGATTGCACATGAAGATGGCACCGGTAAACCTGTAAATACGATGCAACGCGAATTAGATCCTTTTGAATGTTGGATGCCGAAGATGGAAGATATAAAAATCAAATCTTCCGTTTTGGTGCGGTCTGATCAACCCATCGTTGCGGAACGGCACATGCACAGCGGAACGGCTATCGTTGACCTGCCCGGTGCATCAGAGGAAGGTGGGCATGTCGGAATTCGTCTGTTTTTCCCAGAGGTGGCGAGCGGCGCGAAAGATTGGTTCCGTTTCCTTAACGTCGGAGAAACTGATGCCCTCGTAAACATCATTGTCCGTAACAAAAAAGGAGATATCCGCAGACAGATACATCGACGGATTAAACCGTTCTGTTGTGCCGATGTAGATGAAGGCGCGATGGGGAATGTACGCGGTTCGGTTGAGGCACAAAGCTCACAACCCATTGTCGGTGAACGCCATCTCCACTACCAGAGCGGACATAAAGGCGCTGTTGTTGGGGAATATGGGATCGTGATCGGAGAATAAAAGATGGTATGGATCCAAACTGTAGATGAAGCCGAAGCAACCGGTATTGTGAAAGCGGAATACGACGCTGCGATCGCGCGAGCGGGCGAACTTTACAATATCGTCAAACTTTTTAGTGTGAGACCGAAAAGCATGCATGCTTTCGTGGAACTCTATAAAGTCGTGATGCACGATGAAGATTCTCCTTTGACCCGGATGCAACGCGAAATGATTGCCACTGTTGTCTCGAAGGTCAACGAATGCGACTACTGAATCATCGCACACGCCGATGAATTGCGGGCACAATTCACAGACACACAAATTGCACAGATACTCACAGATTTTCAACTGGCTGATATTGACGAGACCACGAAAGCGATCCTTGGATTTGCCGTTAAAGTGACCAAAGCAGCACCCAGTATCACACCGGCAGACTTAGACCATCTCCGCAGTTATGGACTCACTGACGAGGCACTTTTTGCTATTGTGGAGATCGTCGGTTTTTTCAACTACGTGAATCGCATCGCGGATGCTTTCGGAATTGAATTAGATGATTTTTTGGAACAGAGGAGGGATTTTAATGAATCTAACGGATAAGATTGCGATTGTGACAGGGGCGGGCCAAGGTATCGGTAAAGCGATTGCCCTGAGACTCGCGAACGCAGGCGCTAATGTGGCCATCATGGATTTAAACATGGCAGCAGCTGAAGCAGTCTTACAGGAAATTGAACGTATCGGACGCAAAGGATTGCCCGTTCAAGCGGATGTTTCACAGTCCGCGGATGTCACTGCTGCTGTGGAAGAGGTAATTTCCACCTTCGGTCGCGTTGATATTCTCGTTAACAACGCCGGAATTGCGGGACGTACGCTGCCGCTAACGGACTTGGAAGATGCCGATTGGGATGCTGTAATCGGTGTAAACCTGACGGGTGTTTTTCTATGTTGTAAAGCGGTAATTGCGCCGATGATCGCGCAGGATTACGGGCGGATTGTGAACATCGCCTCCATCGCTGGCAAAGAAGGAAATCCGACACTCATCCCGTATTCTGTGTCTAAGGCAGGGGTTATCTGTTTGACGAAAGCACTTGCGAAAGAAGTAACGGATTATAACATCCGCGTGAACGCCGTATCGCCTGCGGTAATTCAAACACCAATTTTGGAAGGTATGGCGCAATCGACGATTGACTATATGGTAGGTAAGATTCCGTTAGGGCGCGTTGGAAAACCGGAGGAAGTTGCAGCTGTTGTGAATTTCTTAGCGTCAGATGAAGCGAGTTTTGTAACGGGGCAATGCTATGATGTGAGCGGCGGAAGAGCGACGTATTAGTTAATGAGTTGTCAGTCATCAGTTAAAGGAGTCAGCGGTTGTCAGGCATCAGTTGTCAGTTAAGAGGTTTCTGATAGTCCACCATCTCTTTGTAACCGTTGCTACTGATTTGGGTAACAACCGTAACAAAAAGACGTTAGTGAATCCAAACCCAGACTGACAACCGATAACTGAAAACCAATAACTATTATTCCGCGATGCAGTAGAGATGACGCATACCACGGAGGAACAACTCTGAACCGACAATCGCAGGCGATGCGTTGAAACTGTCATCTAATTTATTTTCCGCTAAAACCTTGAATTGGGATCCATATTGGATAACATTCGTTGTGCCGTTTCGCCCAGCAATATAAATCCGATCCGCCGCACCGACAATTGAGGCGTAAACATTAGAGACTCCGTGCAACCGCTCAGGTCCATAGAGCGATACACCCGTGATATTGAAGGCAGAGAGGATACCGTCGTTACTTTTCAAGAAATAGATCGTATCCTTATAGAGTAACGGGGATGGCACATAAGGTGTATTGCGATTATGTCGCCAGACAATCGCTTCAGAGTCGGTAATATCACCGGTTGCCTCTGGGAGGTGAATTGCCTGCAAGTCGCTGCCTCGAAAACCGCTCATGAGATAAACGTACTCACCAGCAGCAACGGGTGAAGGGATACTATTAGCAGTCAAACCATCGCCATCCCATACAAGTTCTCCGGTTGCCAAATCGTAGCTGCGGATACGGTTTGTGCCTGTGGTAATCACTTGTGCCTTTCCATTGTATTCAACAATAATAGGTGAAGACCAAGTTGTTCTTTCATCGCGATCGGTTCTCCAGAGGACATCACCTGTGCGTTTGTCGAGAGCAGTGATGAAGGAATCTCCCTCGTGGTCCTGCACAATGACGAGCGTATCACCATAGAGGGCAGGGGAACTCCCTTCCCCGAATGTATTTCTCTTGAACATCTCTCCGATGTATTTTTCCCACTTCACATTGCCCATCATATCAACGCAGTAGAGTCCGCGTGTACCGAAATAGGCGTAGACATATTCACCATCGGTAACCGGTGAATTAGAAGCGAAGGTAGCATCCTGGTGCGTGCCTTCGTGCGGGGAAATCTCTTTGAGTGTTTTCTGCCAGAGGATGTCTCCATTGTTGCGGTTGAGCGCGATGAGGTCGAACTTATAGATTTCTGCTGGGCCACCACCTCGGCGCCTTTCTTGAAAGAAGCCACTGAAAGGATTGTCACCATCTGCTTTCTGTTCTTCTTCTTCTTTGGGGACTTCGCCTTTAATGGCGGTTTGTATGAAAATTTTGTCTTCCCAGATGATCGGAGCAGCGTGTCCTGTACCAGGGATAGCCACTTTCCAGCGGATGTTCTCGTCTTCGCTCCATGTCGTAGGTGGATTCGCGTCAATCGCAGTACCTGTCGCGTGTGGTCCACGCCAGTGGTGCCAATTCTTCTCAAAGCCTTCTGGCTGTGCCGCAATTGCCCCAACTGCCGCTAAAGCAAAGATACATATTGTCAAAATTGCGATGCTTCTCATTTTCAATTCCTTTCAATTTTTATTGTATGGGTAGGAAGTTTTAACTCCCTACCGCGGAAGAGTGTGTGCAAACAGGTTTAACTTAAAATGTCCTCAATGACCAAGGGGTGTGCTAATTCGGCGTTTGCGGCTTCCAGTTTTTCGCGACTGGAAACGGCACAGACTGCGGCTTTATCGCCATTTTCCTCCAAGAGTTGAAGGAGTGCCCGTTTTACCTCAACAGGGGTTGCGCGACGGAGCTGTGCATAGCGTTCCTCTCGCATCTCGCGCGTCTGCCCGACGAGGTATTGACTGAGCGCACTGCCCGCGGCTTGGCTTGGACGGAGCGGTCTCTCACCATCTTTTGCCGTCGCGATAATCGCACGGTCTATGTCTACCTGTGACCATTCCATCTGTTTAACATAGTCAACCGTCTGCTCGAAAACGTTGATTGTGCGAGCGACGTGTGGATCGCGATACGAGGATTGACACAACACAGCATCATAAGGACTATAACTGAACCTCGCGCCGTAAGCATTCCCTTTAAAACGGATTTCACTCAGTATGTAATCGAGTCGAATGAG
This sequence comes from Candidatus Poribacteria bacterium, assembly GCA_009845545.1. GTDB lineage: Bacteria > Poribacteria > WGA-4E > WGA-4E > WGA-3G > WGA-3G. The sequence continues at coordinate 4,512 of VXZK01000258.1, read as the reverse complement.
ATGCGCGCCGATCGTCAGCAGCGTTGAATCCGGATGCGAATAGTGCGGTGCCGGCATTACGTGCGCACAGTGCGCAATCTGAATGGGACCCGCCAATCCTTCTCTCGGTGGTGTGTCGAACTGCTGAAACGCAATCGATTCTGAAATGACAGGTTCGTCTTGCATCGCGCCAAGCCACTCACTAAGTTTAGTTCGCGTCGTTTCAAAAGCGGTATCCGAACCGGTGAAACTCGCGGTGACACGTCCACGTGTTAGCAGGAAATCGCGAACCCCTTCTATATGACCCATAAGATCGGTGTTAAGTTCGTCAAAACCGCTGAGGAGCGTTTCACTCGTACGGAGTTGTGGCAATCCATAGATTATCTCAGCGAGATGTGCGTTCGACGAGAGTCCACGTGAAGCGTGGTGAACCGCTGTGCTTGAGCCGTCATGAATCATTTCTGTCTGATATTCTGCAACGGCTTGAACCAACACGTCTCGTAGACGTTCCGTGTCGCGCGGGTTCACAGCGAAAAGCAGATCATGCAGCACATCCAGTGCGGCATCTATTTTTCCATCAAGAGCTTTAAGGCGAAACGACATGCTCTGCATCGAACGCTTCGGATCAAGCGCGTGTGTAGAAAACCACGGTGAACATCCAATCCCACCGGTGACCGCGGATGTCCGCTGTGCCATCTCTTCATAACTCATATCAGCAGCACCGAGTTTGCTGATTGCATCGGCGTATCTGGGTATGTAGCTCCAGAGATGCTGTGGTAACCCTTGTAAGTTGAAGTTCAGCACAAGGTAGTTAATACCGTTGGCAAAGACATCATTGCGGAGCAGCATCTGTTCACCGACCTTCTCAACCGTTGTGGGAATATGTTTCGGTTTTTCAGGGAGATCACTGACTTGGAGTTGTGGCAGCTTCGCGAGTGCCTCTGGTGGGTTCGGCACACCATTAAGGCGTTCAAGTTCCGCGGCATCAGCGGCAATTCGCTGCACTTCTTCATCCGTCAGCTGCGTTCGGGTTTCCTTCATTCGTTCAGCAAGTTCAGCATCCATTTTCGCCTGCATATCCCGATCCGGGGATAGAATGTTGGTCAGACGATGTGGATTCTCGAGAAATCTTTCGCGGATGAAGTCATTGAAAATTGATGGGTTTTCCAGCCATTGCTGACGCACATCCGTGAAAGTTTTTCCCATCTTTAGAAAAGTGTCCGAATCTTTTTCATAGATCCAACCGTTGATGACGCGATAGAGCATACGAAGCGGGAACGATGAAGCAACTTCTTGATAGTGATAGGTCAATTGTTGAAATGCCGCTTCCACTCTTTCGCTTTCAACCTCTGAATCCGCGATCTCTCTTAGGGTGTCGGTGACCAGTTGCGTAAACGCTTCAACGCGATCGGCTTCACTCCCTTTGAGAGCAATGTAAAAAGTGGCTGCGGGTCCAATAGAGCTGGCACTGGAAAAGGCAATGTCGGTACCGAGTTTGGAGTCAATAATCGCCTTACGGAGCGGTGCAGCTTCATTACCCATCAGAACAAGGCTCAGAATTTGACCCAACACAACTTCTTCTGGATTGGTCGCGTCTCCGATAAGCCAACTCAGCATGAGATACGTCTTTTCTGTGAGCGGTTCATCTGCACCAACGGGATAGGTATCCGTTACAACCCGTGGTGCATCCCACTTCGGTTGGTGTGTGACCTCCGGTCGCAATGGACGCAGCGCAGCACTCCTCGCGTTTTTTGGGATTTTATCCAACCTATCAGCGAGGAAGGCAAGATAATCGCGCGTTGGAATATCACCGTAGAGAATGAAATAGCCGTTGCTCGGATGATAGTAGGTTTCGTGAAACCCTTTAAGCTGCGCGTAAGTTAAGTCGGGTATAGCAACCGGATCGCCGCCGGATTCGCAGGCGTAAAGTGTATCAGGGAGGAGGCGGCACGACATGGAGCGGTACAACCGAGCCTCTGGATCTGAGAACGCGCCTTTCATCTCGTTATAGACGATGCCTGTTATCTTTAAATCGCCAGTAGGGTCTTCTGGATCAACGGGGGCGAGATGATGTCCCTCGCGTTTGAAGGTATTTTCTGTCAATAAGGGGTGGAAGACCGCGTCGAAATAGACTTCCGCCAAGTTGAAAAGGTCTTTTTTGACGTTGCTTGAGACGGGGTAGCAGGTAAAATCGGCACTTGTCATAGCGTTGATAAACGTCGCCATGCTCATTTTAATCATCTCAAAGAATGGCTCTTTCACCGGAAATTTATGTGAACCTGCTAAGACCGCGTGCTCAAGGATATGCGGTACGCCGGTATCATCTGATGGCGGGGTTGGGAAATTAATGGAGAAAAGATTTTCGGTATCTTCTGTATAGACATGTAGCAGACGTGCACCGCTATGTCGGTGCGCCAATTCGATCGTCACTGCGCGTAATTCGTCAATAGGTGTGACGGCTTTGACCTCAAAGCCGTGGAGTTGTTCGCCGGGACGTAAATCGACCACCGGCATCCGGATCGTTTCCAATATTTTAGCCTCCGTGGGTTTCTTTTATTTTTTATTCTTCGCTAAGTTTGCACAAACGAGTTCTTCGTCATTTCTCGCAAAGACGTGTTTATAGGCAAATGCTGGGTGTGACCATGTAACGCCGCCTCTGCGGTTCAATTGGTCACGCGTGGGTTCGATTAATTTGGCACGACTGATAATATTAAGCCCTTCAGGAGAGAGGTCCGTGATGAGGAGTTCGCCGTGCTCATTGAACATCCAGACCCTGTTATCTGCTGCGACAGGGTGCGTGACGAAATGGATGTTGCTCCAGCGTGCTTTCCGGACAGCGGAGAGGTCCTCCCAAATCCGATCGCCATTCCGGGCATCGAGACACCGAAGTTCCCCATAACTGTCCACGCCGTAAATGTAATCGCCGATCCAGACGGGTGTCGCCATTGTTGTCTGAAGTGCATCGGTGTTCTGTTCGTTTTTTCCCTTCCGATGCCAAATACGTTCTGCTTTTAATTCATCGGGTGACAATTTCAGGAGCAGAGAGCCTTGTCGGAACTCGGTAACGAACAATTCATTCTGATTGACAATAGGGGTAGCGATAGCGATCTCGAAGCTTTCCGGTGGGAACGGATAGCGCCAGTGTATGGCTCCCGTTTGTGGATCGAGCGCGGCGATGTTAGCACCCGTCCAGCAGATTAAGACGCGTTTGCCTGCCTGGGTGATGACAATAGGCGCGGAATAAGAGGCGTTATCGTCCAACGCTTGCCATTTTTCCGTACCGGTTTTCCTGTCAAACGCAACGATACAGGCATCCGGCTTACCACCGATTTGAACGATAAGGTTTTCGCCTTCAACAATAGGTGCACACGCGATCCCCCAGATCGGCATATTAATGTTATATTCGGCATTGAGATCCCTTTCCCATACGACTTCACCGGTAACAGCGCCAAAACAGTGCAGATGTCCCATCGCGCCTAAGGCGTAAGCAAGTCCATCATGGACAGTGACATTCGCACGAGGTCCCGCTGTATAGTCGATTTTGTATACGGCATCGTAGGTGTAAGACCAAATTTGGTCCCCGGTTTCCCAATCGAAGCAGTGAACGCGTTCGACCTGTTTCGGTTTATCGAGACGATCGGTGATATAGACCCGTCCGTCAGCGACGCTGGGACCGCTATAACCGCTTCCGATAGGCACACGCCAACGGATCGGGATCTCTGGTCCCTCAAATTTTTCAATGATACCGGTTTCGTTCCAAACACCTTCGCGATTTTCGCCGCGCCATTGGGACCATTCGTCGGCACCCACGAATTGTGGCTGCATTACCACTACGGCAAATAGGGCAAAGAATAGACCTGTAAGTTGCTTCATAGATTTGTTGTATAACTCCTCAGCCAGAGGACCATGCGGTGGTAGACCTCTGTCGTGTTTGTGTATTCGGTTTTTAATTTGGTTAATTTTGCATGCGGTCCGTCAATTCGACTCTGTTTGAGTGCTTCCGAATTGCGGTGTGTATCCCCTTGATATGTTATCTCTACCAGAGGTTCAAGATGCGCGACAGCGACACCGATGTCTAACAGATATTGCCAGATTAGGCGCGTTGCACACGTGCAATTCCTGTCCCGAAACGCAGGCGGCTTGTGATCAAACCGGTAATTTTCCGGGCAATAGGTGTTACCAACATCCACGAGACAGTCGGCCTGCAGCATCAATTTTTCGGGGACTTTGCGACTCACAAACAAAACCTCGGACGCGTGGTCTTGGAAGAGGAAATCTTGGGCAAGCCATGCGCTGACAATAGCATCTAAGTCTGGGTTTATGTGTGTAACAATCTGTTTCAAAGTCCTATTTCTGCTTACCTATTATACCGAATTCATAGAATGGTTGTCAAGAGGGTCGCAAGACACGAACAACAGTTATTTTCAAGTATAGCATAGTATACGTAGGTGTGTCAAATAATTGGCAGTTAGCGTTAGGTATGTGTAAAATTTTTGACGTTAGGCGTTCCTTGTCGCTTGTAGGAGGGGTTTG
>VXZK01000063.1 GCA_009845545.1 Candidatus Poribacteria bacterium | reverse complement strand
CGAGTGGGTAACGTTATCGTGGAGTGTCAACTTATTTTCGTGCTTTACTATATAACTAATACCATTAGTATGATAACAAAAACTTGGAAGGATCTCATGTTCCGTAAAATTTTACTCACTCTGATTGTGATGACAGCGGCATGTATCATAGCACTTACAATCATTATTCTCGATGCGCAGACCGTTGAAACGGAAAAAACAGAAGGGATCGCTGAGATCTCTACGAAACCGTCAATTGTCGCATTGGCAACTGTTATGAAAAATTTCCGGGCATCGTTGAGCAGCGAACTCCTTGCCGACGCTTCTTTCCCACTCGGACATAAGGCATCCTATTCTTGGACCAATTTACCGCCCGGTAGGGATGAAGATAGAGGCGGTATCCGTTTTGGTGAGTTGTCCATAACTCAATTGGCACGCTTCTATGAAGTTTTGAGCGTATTTTTGAGTGACAACGGTTATACCAAAGTTTCTCTCATTACAAAAGACACTGAAAAACATCTCAGCGACATCAGTTCCAGTTTCTGGGCATCAAACCCTTACCATATCGCTCTGTTTGGAAACCCAGAGACAGATGGATCGTGGGGATTCCAGTTGGACGGTCATCACTTGGCTCTCAATTTCTTGGTACACGGTGATGCCGTTTCCATCGTCCCCGCCCTTATCGGAACTGCACCTGCAATCATTGACGGCACTGGCGTGCTTGAAGATGAAAGAGGCAAAGCCTTTGCTTTACTCAATAGTCTTGATGAGAATCAGAAAAAGATAGCAATTCAGAAAGGGCGGCGCGGACTCCAAGTCGGGGCAGGTAGGTCAACCGATCCATTCCTGAATCACGATTATTCCGAATTTGTAGGCATTGGCTTGAAGGCATCAGAGATGAACGATACGCAAAAAGAGCACCTTCGCAATCTCATAAAGACCTACGTCTACAATCTTGATGCCGAGTTTGCCAACATCTGGATGACTGATATCGATGCCGGACTCGACGATACCTATTTCGTCTGGATCGGTGGTACGACACCTAACGATCCGATTTACTACCGCATTTTCAATCCTGCTGTCTGGATCGAATTCAATAACGAGGGGCGTGGTTTAGACCACATCCATACTATTATCCGCTCGCCTGATGGAAAAGATTACGGCATTTTTGCCCTGAACCACGGTCCCAAAACATTATTTGAACACTACGCTTCCGCCGATCATCATAAAAGGATTTATGGATTTTTTGATTACCGCATTGAGAGTCCACAAGGCACGAGTCATAAGGAGACACCATGATATTTGACAAGGTTATAGAAAAGGTAGAGGAACAGTGTCGGGAAGAACGAGTTCCGATGCTCGGACCTGACAAGGCGAAGTTGCTCGCCAGTTGCGTTGAAAAAGCAAAACCCTCACTAATTGTAGAATGTGGGACTGCAATCGGCTATTCAGGATTGTGGATATTACGCGTGCTGAAAAATTTAGACGCGGGACGTTTGATAACGGTAGAAATTGAGCCTGCAAACGCACGGCGGGCACGCACACATTTTGAAGAGGCAGGTGTGTCCGACCTTGTGGATTCACGGATCGGGGACGCTGCAGAAGTACTCAAAACCATCCAAGAACCTGTCGATTTTCTGTTCCTTGACAATAACAAAGACGGGTATTTCGCTTGTTTCCAAGCAATCGAACCTCGGTTAACCAATCCAGCGACAATTGTTGCTGACAACGTCGGCAGACCAGACCAGATGGCTGATTATCTGGAACACGTCCGTTCAAACTTTGAATCCGAGACACATTGGTTTGAGAGCCGGCGTCGCCCCGGAAGACGCGACGGGATGGAAGTCAGCATCTATCGTCGTTAATCTAAGAGACTAAAATTGCTGATGGGTTTGTCCCCCGTCTTCACACTAAAATCGTTATAAGGAGGCATTAGCCTATGATGTCACATCTCACTATTGACTTCCAATTTTCGCAACGTTGGCAAGGCACGAAAATTTTGATGTTACTGTGGATGTGCATGCTATTTGTTCCTATGGATGTTGATGCACAGACAGAGCGAGAGTTGCCACGTATGTCAGCACATCGTATTTCTGAGGAAATCAAAGTGGATGGGGTGCTTGACGAACCCGCGTGGCAAAATGTTGAACCGATCCGTCAGTTATACCAAATCCAACCCAACCAAGGGGATCCAGCAACAGAACAGTCCGAAATACGCATTCTTTACGATGACAAAAAGTTGTACTTCGGATTCGTTTTTTTCGATTCAGAAATGGATAAAATTGTCGCTAACGACATGCGTCGCGATTCTTCAGGTTTGCGTTCCAACGATTACGGGTTTCTGCTGCTCGACACCTACAATGACCGGCGGAACGCCGTTTTCTTTCGATTCACCCCAGTGGGTGGAATGGAAGACACAGCCGTATCCGACAGCGGCGGTAGCCTCAATACAAGTTGGGATATTGTTTGGGAGTGCCGTTGTAGAATCAATGAAGACAATTGGACAGTGGAGATCGCGATCCCGTTCAGTCAACTCCGTTTTGAACAAAGCGACGTGATGAACTGGGGATTAAATTTCGGGCGCGAAATCGCACGGAAACGAGAAATTGACGCATGGAATGAGGCTCCCAAAACCTACGGTGGATTGGCAAAGTACCGCACGGCTTACTTCGGGACGCTTGAAGGATTAGAGGGCATTTCGCCATCAAGGCATCTCGAATTGCTACCGTATCTACTGCCCGGAGCAAATTATACATCGGGAGTTGACAGAAGTAAAGGGGGCTTGGACCTGGATGTTAAGTACGGCGAAGCTCAGATCCATCGTGGCAGCGCGTTCGCGTTTCTTAAGGGGGGCCTGGACCTTAAATATGGCGTAACGCCGAACCTGACTGCTGATTTGACTATTAACACCGATTTCGCCCACGTGGAAGCAGATCAGGAACAAGTAAACCTCACCCGGTTTAGTCTCTTCTTCCCTGAGCAGCGTCCGTTCTTTTTGGAAGGGGCCAGTATTTTCGATGTCGGTATCCCACGTCCGAGTTTCCGTAGACCACCACCTTTACTGCTCTTTTATAGCCGTCGTATTGGACTCGCAAAAGAACACGCAATTCCCATTCTCGGCGGCGGCAAAATGACCGGGAAAATTGGACCTTACGGTATAGGGATTCTGAATGTATTGACTAACAAGTTTAAGGATAATGAATTTCAGATAGGTCAACCTCCTGTCGATGAACCACGCACAAATTACTCGGTGATACGCGTGAACCGAGACATCTTAGAGGGTTCAACGGTTGGCGGTATCTTTATCAATAAGCAGGACACTGATGCTTATAATCGGACAGCAGGACTTGACTTTTCCTACCGCCCGACGCGGGAAATTAACATCCAAGGGTTGGGGGCGCGAACCTTTGAAGCAGATATTCTTGGAAACAGGAACGCCTTCTTTTTCGGGGGCGATTGGCGCTCGAATCTGTTTCGACTCGATGCTTCATACACAGACATTGGCGAGGATTTCAATCCGGAAGTCGGATTCGTTCAACGTACAGGCATCCGCCGCTTCCGTGGTGGTGGAAATTATACACCTTGGCCCGGTAAATTTGGCATTCGTGAAATTCAGATTGGACCGGAAATTGATCTTGTACTGTCACATGAGAACGAATTGGAAACTCAAGAGATAACTTTTGACACACAATTTGAATTTGAGACGGGTGAAGACATCGGGTTTGAAGTCAAAAATACGACCGAGCATTTGGATGTAGGGTTTGACCTTCAAGGGGAGGAAATTCCAGCCGACGATTACAATTTTACATTGTTTCAGATATCAATGCGAACGAGCAGCAGTCGGATGATTAGTGCGCGAATGCAAGTGGAATTCGGGGAGTTTTATAGTGGGACGAGGCGAGGCTTCTCAGTAAGTGCAACCGCCAGACCGAGTGCCCGGCTTAGTATAGAGCCATCTATTGAATTTAACCGCATTACCCTACCTGACGCAGAATTTGATGCCAATGCCTTTGGCGGACGGGTCAGCTATTCCTTCTCAACAATACTTTTCACGAAGTTGTTCACGCAGTGGAGCACCGATAGGGATGTACTTTCCGCCAACTTCTTAGTGAATTACATCTATCGTCCGGGCAGCGATTTCTACCTCGTCTTTGACCAAAATTACGACACCCGAGATGGCGGTATTAAACTTCTCGGTTGGACGGTTGTCGGGAAAATGACGTACTGGTGGCATCCCTAAGTGCTTCTTCTTCAGTTACTTTCGGGGGGTGTCCCTCAATTTTAGAAATGTGTAGACATTTCGTAACTTTTAATAAGGATTTTAATGAAAAAAAATTTAATGAAAACAGAATTTATGACAAAATCAAACAAATCTTCATTTTCTAATTATAGGTGGCTATTCGTTATATTATTTACTTTCACTTTGATACAAAGTAGCAGCGCGGAAGACTGGACCCAAAAAGCGGATATGCCGATTCCGAGACTCTTCTTTTCGGTAGCCACCGTTGATGGCGAGGTCTATACTATTGGTGGTATGCTTGCTGAACCGATTGACTTTGTTGATGCTTACGACCCAGGTAAGGATGAGTGGACTCAGAAAGCGGCATTGCCATCTGCACGCGCGGGGGTTGTCAGCTGCGTAATCGATGGGAAAATTTACGCTATCGGTGGGTGGAGCGGGCAATCGCCTGCCCTCGGAACAGTTGAAGAATATGCCCCTCGGACAGATACATGGACCCAGAAGGCTGATATGCCCACACCCCGTTCTTTTTTTGCGGCGACTGCCGTAGACGGTAAAATTTATGCCATTGGCGGTGTCGCACAAAATGTTGGACCGGTATTGCCGACCGTTGAAGAATATGATCCAGCAACGGATACATGGACACAAAAGGCTGATATGCCCACACCGGTTTCAGGAATGGCCGCCGCGAGTCTTAATGGAAAAATATATCTCATTGGCGGAACACCTGCAGTACAAGGACCGGTGCTCGAAACCGTTCAAGAATATGACCCCAGCTCAGATACCTGGGCAGAAAAAGCGGATATGCCGACACCCCGAACGGCTTTGGCATTAGGCGTTGTGGATGGAAAAATTTACGCCGTCGGTGGGACATCTGTTGTGCAAGGTCCCGGACTAACAACCCTTGAGATATACGATTCCAATAGCGACGCATGGACGGAAGGTCCGGAGATGCCAACGGCGAGAGTTTTCTTGGGCGTTGGCACTGTAGACGATAAAGTCTATGCTGTTGGGGGTGTGGCGGAAGGGTTGGGACCCGCGATCCTTCCAACCGTTGAAGAATTCGCGCCAAGTGGTTTGAGCGTAAACGCATCGCGTAAATTCTTTACCGCCTGGGGAAAAATAAAAACTGGGAATTAGAGATTTATGTAGGCACAACACTCGGTTTAGATTGATATACTCCTAAATCTAAAGGATTGGGATGAAATTGAAAAGCGTAGTTCCCAGATATTTGCTATAGCGGAGGTGGCAGGTTAATCACCTATGTTTAGGTTGTGAATTGCGTGAATAGGTGATAAAATATTGGTTTAAGGCTAAGACTCTTAGAAGCTTGGTGTCCCTAAGCAGATTTCTCGGTTGACGCTATACCTGCAGCCGGACACAAGGTGAAGTCAGATTTTCAAAATTGATAAAATTAGGAGCCTAAAAATGCGTACTTTGATTTATCTACTTGCGGTATTAGCGATTCTTATCGGTAATACATACGCAGAATTGCCTAAGGACATCGTGTTCTTAGCAACATTTGACGAAGGAAAGGGTGATACCGTTGGAGACCTATCTGGTAATGGAAATGATGGTACTGCTGATGGTAAACAAACTTGGATTGATGGTCCATTTGAGAAAGCCTTTGAATTTGATGGCGGCACATTTATCACAATCGAAAACGCTGGACCTTTGAAGGAACTCACTGACCCGATGAGTGTAGGGGCATGGGTAAATCCTGATGGCATTACCGGTTGGCAGAATATTGTTGAGATGGACGGCGGAGCTGGATGGAAATTCGGGTTCCATGGTTCAAAAGTGCTAGTCTGGACAACATATCATGTGAAAGATTTTCTTGGCCAGACCGTGATTGCTGAAGGAGAATGGACGCATGTCGCAGCAACATGGAACGGTAAAGAAGCGATAATCTATGTCAACGGCGAGGAGGACGACGCTGGCCCGATTGCAGGCGGCGGTGTTATTGACGTGTCAGGCGAACCCAGTCTTGATATCGGATATCGACGGACTTCTGGCTCATCTCACTTCGTTGGCGGTATGGATGAACTCTGGATTTCCAACGAAGTGAAGTCTCAAAAGGAAATTCAGGAGTTTATGGATTCCGGCTTTAACACAATTCTCGCTGTTGACCCGGTAGATAAACTCGCGGTGACATGGGGCAAGCTCAAAGTCAATTGATGCATGTCACCTAACTAATTTCTAAAACCGAGGCATGCGCGATGTAAAGCGCGCATGCCAATATTGAATTAAGCGGTTCACTGTCCCCATGGTCTCGCTTGTTTGATTGAGAGTTTGCCCTCGCGCGTAATCTTGAATTCAATTTCCATAGCGAAATCTTTTGTCCGCCCAACCGGACCGTAGAGCTGACTGAACTTGTTATGTATCATGCCAAGATAGCCATTCAGTTCACGTAAGTAGGCATCCGTCAATATCCGTTAATACCGTTAGCGAATTACCGTTCTATTTTTAATTTCGCCCAAGCCGTGGCAAGTTTTGCTTGAGGAGAAACCGCTGCAAAACCGAGTGCAACAGATAATCCGCTGTCGGCAATCGCCTTCACATCAGCTTCTGAGAGCGCGACATTGAAAAATGCGATCTCATCAATAAGACCTGTGAAAGCTTCCTGTTTATCGTCTCTGGAGCCAATATACTTGGCGCCCGTTATAAACGGCCCTGCCGCAGCATTAGATGCTTCTAACTCACCATCGACATAGACATTCACTTTTTTACCGTCGTAAGTTCCCGCAATCTGATGCCACTTATCATCGTTCAACAAGGTTGTAGACCATGTATTATGTGGAATCGGCTGTGCACACTGGCCAGCGAAATTTAACTTATGGTCCCTTAACGTCAAGATAACGTCGCCGCAGGGACCTACGATAATATCAGACCAAGCAGGGGCTGCAGGCGTTTTAATCAAAGCGACGATCGACACTTTATCCTCATAATCAGAAAAATCGCCGACAGCAACATGACCGCCCCCCTCAAACTTTAGGGCTTTGCCGAACTGACCATCGACCCATTGGGCATCAACAATCTCTCCGTCATTGCCATTTTTGGAAGAATCTTTTGCCGTACCACCTTTACCTTCATCAAAGAACCATATTCCCAAAACTGCTTCTGGATCGAGCTTGGCAGAACCTATATCTGGACTCATCAAACTCATGAGGCAGATCAGTGTTCCGTATACCAAAATCGCTTTTTTAAAGTGGATGACTCTCATTTTTACCTCCCAGCGAAAAAGTAAAGTGGACTTATACTTCGGGTTCAATAACGAGATAACTAACGCTTTTTGCTTCCATCTTAATTGGAATCTCAACATTGTAATCTCGGTCAATTTTGTACCGTTTGGGTTGCCCTTCTTCTTTACGAATCTTGGCAATTTCAGACAATCCCGTATAATAGAGCGGTAATTTCAAAGCTATCTGTTGCACCGTCCGCGTAGGATTATAGAGCATCGCGAGTCCACAAGGACTGATCTGCGCGTTCGCGTGGAGCATACAATCAATGGAACGTCCATCTGGACGGCGCACGTGAATCAGGTCAGACTCCAATATTGGACGATACTTTTTGAAGAAGTCAACCCACTTCTTAACAACTGCTTTCGTCTGTTCTGTATCATATAACCTGGGACCGCGATAGCACGCAATCACACCGCTGCCGAAGTTCTGTGCGAGATGTGATTCGTAATCATGAAGGTGCTCGCACAACGGCTCAAATGTCGCGGCTTGTCCACCACCGTGATATTCTACCAACGGAACGAACATCCATCCCATACTCGGTGTCTTTTCATAAGTGCCATCGTAGATATTCTGCCGGGCAATGAGAATTTGCCGCTCGCGGGGCAAACTAAAATTCGTTTCGCGATACCCCATACCGCATTTGTTTGAACCGTTGAGATAATACTGATCTGGCGAATTGATATAGATACCGCGTGCTCGGCATTCGTGGTAAAAATTAACGCACGCTTCCCACTGACGCAATTGCGAATCCGCTAAACTGTTATGGTGGGCGTGCGTCGTTGCAGCACAGACATCACCATGATAAGGACCATCTGTCTCTATGATATCCATTCCAGTCGCATCCATGAAATTCAACACTCGCTCAAAATAGCCATCTGCCCATTTGCTCGCAAGACACGCACTCTGCCCAAACCTACTTCCCGGTTGCCCGGTGTTTGGGTCAATACAGTTAAACTCTTCACCCACACCTCGCGAAGCACACATCAGCGTATAACCACCGAGTTGAATACTTTTATTATGCGCATAATCTGCTAACCCTTTCATTATGGAGATGTACTCTGGATCTTCGCTCTCAACATTGAATCCGCTTCCAAAGGTCATGATCACCATCTCAAATCCGACTTCGGCACACTGATCAATCGCTAAACGAACTGCGTCTGGCTCCGCACTCCGAACGTGCATTAGCATTGGATTCTCCGTAACCTGTGGCGCGACCGTGCGATACATCTTGCGGCGTGCGAGTCCTTTTCGCTCACGATCATCACTATCATGCAGAATCTCGAAGGTGCGAAAACTTCTGAAAGTCTCTCCCGGTTGAATGTATACCCCCGGACCGAGTGGATAGTGACTTGTCATCAACAGTGGCATCTGATAGCGATAATCGACTTGCGTCTTGTAATCCACATCGGGTCCCCACTCTGTCGTTTCCATGCCACTGAAGGCATAATCGCTCTCAACATGTAGCCGATGCTTCTCCTGCTCGTTGACAGCAAGGATTTCACAGTTTAAGGCATCCAATTGAATCGGTTTTTGACTCTCGTTATGAATCGTGACCCACTTCGACAGGACCGGAATGCCTCGGTATAGTTCATAATGCACACAAACCTGAAGGGAGTCAATAGATGGCGGCGATGAGAACGCAACCGTCAGTGTTACACCCTCTGGCGGATATACTGACGGTGTCGTAGTCCGCCTTTTTACCCACGGATAGTGGGTTTCAGGTTCACCGATACGATATTCGCGAAATTGAAATGCATTCTTGTCACGCGTCAAGTCCGAAATCCAATCCGAATCAAGATAAGCGTAGTCGGGTTGCCCTTTCAAGCCACCCACCTCAAATTTGTGGCCACCAATCGTAAGTACCACCTCTGGTTTGATGCCTCGAAGAAGACTGCTACCGCTCATTTGATTGGTATAATCAACCGTTGCGAAATTAGGTGAAGTGACGAATATCCGCTGAATGAGGCCATTACCAAGAATCAGCTGATTGTCCCTTTCTTCTACTGAAGCAGGTTGGCAAAAGGGATGAACCAACCAATCATTTTGCTGTGATGTGTACTGCATGTCAAGTCTCAACTCTGTTGGGTTTCAAAGTATAGTTTCAGTATAACATTTGAAAAAAATAACGGAATTAGTCGTTTCGGACTTGCAAAAAGTTGTTAAAAATTGCATTAAACCCT
>VXZK01000023.1 GCA_009845545.1 Candidatus Poribacteria bacterium | reverse complement strand
TAAGGCACGTTGCCAACGTAGATATTCATCTCGTTTCTCCTTTTAGAAATTATATGTACCCTCACCGACACCATAAAAACATACGGTACACCGCAAGGACACACAATGCATCCATGCGAACCGATTTTTCCAGTACACCGGCATAGGGTAATGAAAATACGGGAAAATGAGAAAACTGAGCACTGTCAGCATTTTCAAAGGCAGAAATTTGGCAGCAAGCGTAGGAAAGATTGCAAAATTAGCCATCAATCTCTTGTCGGAAGCCTTATCCACTCTCACACAAGAGAGCGGTTTTGGTTTCAAACCATAAAACTGTCAAAACACTACTCGTAACTTTGCCAGCGGACACTATCACATTTCCCTATAAACTGTACACTAAATTATATCACAACCTTTAGCATTTGTCAATAAAATTTTATCCATAGCAAAAATATTGCGTTTTTTCTCATCAACCGTCAGCAATCAGCGATGGAAAATTTACTTTGCGGTCATCCAATTATCCCCAATCCCTGCCTCTGTCCGAAGCGGTACGCGCAGCGACATCGCATTTTCCATCTCCGCACAAACAATCTCAGCCTGCTCCGCCGCGAGTCCTTCCGGTGTCTCAAGCACCAATTCATCGTGAATCTGCAGTAGCATTTTTAACGGCAATTTATCCGCATCAATCCGATGTTGCACATGGACCATTGCCGCCTTCATCAGATCCGCAGCCGACCCTTGCACGACAGTATTGATTGCAAGGCGTTCACCGAGGCTGCGCCGGCTTCGGTTCGTGGAATAGATTTCAGGAATTGCCCGGCGCCTACCAGTGAGTGTACGTACATATCCGTGATCCAATGCTTGCTGGACGCATTGCTGCAGAAAACGATCTATCCCCGGAAAACGCGTTTTGTAATCGTCAATGAGGGCTGCTGCTTCCTTTACACGCATTCCCTTAATACGGCGTGAGAGTCCAGTTGCAGAAACCCCGTAGATGATACCAAAATTGATCGTTTTTGCCTTATCACGCAGCTCCCGCGTAACCGATTCAGTTGGCACCTCAAACACCTGCGAGGCAACTGCTGTATGGATGTCCAAATCTTGGGTAAATGTCTCAATGAGGCTCTCATCTTCACTAAAGTGTGCCAAGATACGGAGTTCAATCTGCGAATAATCTGCACAGATTAACTTATGCCCTTCTGGTGCCCTAAAGGCACGCCGTAACTGCCTACCAATCTCTGTACGGACAGGAATATTCTGCAGATTCGGACCATCGGACTTCAAACGACCTGTTGCAGTCGTTAATTGATAGAGATGCGTATGGATACGGTCCGTTCTTTCATTAATAGCACTCCGAAGTTGTGCCAGATAGGTACTCTGTAACTTACGATATTGGCGGTAATCAATAATTAAACGCGGTACACTCGTTTGCGGATCGTTAACATCCTCTCTTAGAGAAAGTGCCTCTAACACGGTAACATCCGTGGAGATTTTGCCGCCGCGTGTACGTTTTACCGGTTTGAAACCGAGTTCCTCAAACAGTACTTGCACCAATTGGCTGGGTGAATCAATATTAAACGGGTATCCGACTATTTTGTGAATCTCTTTCTGCCGAGCATCAACGAGTTTTTCAATGACACCACTTTGACGTTTGAGTTCCGCCCTATCGCAGACGATGCCATTATATTCCATCTCAGCGAGAATAGGTGCGAGCGGCGATTCTATCTCGCGCACCAATTCTGTAATACCCAATTCCTCGAGTTTCGGGGTAAGGAAGTGATAGAGACGCAGCGTGATATCTGCATCTTCGGCAGCGTAAACCGTGGATTGTTTCAAAGGGACTTCATCAATCGTCTTCTGCCGTGTGTTTTCTGCCTCAAACAAACCCCCTGGCTCCGCCGCTGCGTCGGTAGGTGTCGCATCGCTTGGATCTGCCGTTAGTTCCTCAAACGAGATCATTTTATGCCCTAAGTGGAGCAGTGCCAACGTATCCAAATTGTGCGATGGTGTCCGCGCGTCAACTAATTGGCTTGCGAGCAGCGTATCGAAAACGACCCCTTGAAGTTTAACACCGTTTCTAATAAGAATACTTGTATCAAACTTCAGATTATGCCCACATTTCGGTAGCACGGGATTCTCAAGAATCGGTTTGAGTGCCGCAAGCACGGTGTCCGCATCTAAATGACTTTCAGGCTGCGGTGAACGCACCGGCACATAAACACCTTGTTTCGGTTTCCAAGAGAAGCTTAACCCGCAAAGTTTCGCTTCGCGATCCAAACCATCTGTTTCGGTATCAAAACAGATGATTTCTTGTGCCGACAGCGTTTTAACGAGCGTGTTCAGTTCATCAAGGGTAACAATCGCTGAATAGTTGCCCGCTTCGGCGGTGTCGTAGTTCCCCTTGTCCAGAATGGCATCCGTTTTCTGTGCTAATTCCGCAACCCGTTCCTTGCGCGTCGCAGGTGCGGCTACAGACTCAGTATCTCCGCCTGCGAGTTTTGTTACAACCTGTTCATACCGTTTGAGTTCCAATTCCTGAAGCAGCGGGCGGATTTTCTGGAGATCCAGCGGTTTGACGCGTGCTTGCTCCAAGGAAAAGTCCAAATCAGCATCTCGTATCAAGGTTACCAGTTGCTTTGAAAGCGGAAGCTGCGAGCGCGCCTTCTCTAAATTCTCGCGACGTTTCCCTTTAATTTTATCAATATTTTCAAAAATACCGTCAATAGAACCGTACTGCTGAATTAATTGCGCGGCGGTTTTCAACCCTATTTTTTCCACGCCGGGTACGTTGTCCGAAGTATCCCCCATCAATGTGAGGGCATCAATGACCTGGTCCGGTTTTATACCTTTCGTCTCCCACAACGATCGCTCATCAATAATTTTATCGTTGTGGAGGTCCAGCATCGTCACCCGATCACCAAGCAGCTGCTCCAGATCTTTGTCTCTGGAAATGATAGAGACATCAACATCTTTCGCGTTTGGATCGTCAAGTATTGCTTGTGTAACAGAAGCGATGATGTCGTCTGCTTCTAATTCCGGTTTGCCGAGCGTCAAGATACCAAACGCCTCAAGCAATTGGAGGATGCGATGGATCTGCGTCACGAGGTCATCAGGCACAGGCGAACGATTCGCCTTGTATGCCGAATAGAGTTCATTGCGAAACGTGTCGCCGGGTGTATCAATCGCAGCGACAATATACTTTGCCTCAAGTTCCATTAAAATTCTAATAAGCGTCCCGACAAATCCGAAGACAGCATGTGTCGCTTCACCGGTGACGCTACTTGTCAATCCGCCACGAATCGCGTAATACGCGCGAAATATTTCGGCGTGCGTATCAATAATATAGACAGTATCCTTTTGCTCGTTCTGCATTACTTCTATGGATGCCTCCTAATGCGGGAAATGCCAGCGGCGCAAGGAGTCTGATGCTGATAAACCCGCCTCTTGTCCGAGTGCAAACGCTGTTGCAATGAGGTTTCGCTCACCGGATATAATATCGCCTGCGGCAAAGAGTCCAGGAATCGGGTCCCCATTGCTATCCAACATCTGCATATCTTCGTTTGCGATAATCAACCCTTCCTCGTCTTTCTGGTAATCCCATCCCTCAAGGAACTTCGTATTCGGGATTAACCCTTCATCAACGAGAAAGCCGTGGAAAAACAGCTCAGTTCCATCAACCATCTCGAATCCCAAAAGGTCGGTTTTCTCACCAATGTGCCGTCTAATCTGCGTCTCAATGATATTAATTTTACGCGCTTTCACCTGTTCCAACACAGGTGGCGACATCCCGTGAGGTCTGCCGTTTGTCAGGATTGTGATTTTATCTGTAAAGTCTTGCGCACCGATCGCTGCCTCATAGATATAGTCACCGACACCGAGGAGTGCTAAATGTTCGTTCACGTGGAGATGCCCATCGCAACGGATGCAAACGTGCCACCCTTTTTTATTTCCAGCGTAACGGAAGACGGTCGCGTACCGCTTATATAACCGTGCCGCACCGGCTTCAAATTCTATATCGGGCCATTTGTCATCAAAACCTGCAGCAACGACAACAGTGCGAGCTTTAAAATGTGCGATCTCTAAAGGTGTATTTTGTTTGAGTGTTTTTGTCGATGCTTCGATTTCAAAGATGTCGCCATGCCTCGAGAGTTGCTGCACCAATCCATCGCGGATATCAATGCCGGTTTTCCGTTTCTCAGATCCGAGCATGAAATCAACAACCGGTCGGCTCTCCATCCATTTCATGAGTTCTTTCGCAAAATGGGGTCCGATGATACCCGGAAAAACAGGAGCATCTTCAATCTCCACCGACTTTGACCAGTAAGCACGCCCGCGACTAAAACTCACTTTTCCAGAATGTAATACCAAAACATGTCGCATTTGATGGCTCGCTGAGACTGCGGCTTGCGTGCCAGCAGGTCCCGCCCCAATGACTGCAACATCGTAAATCGTTTCTTTCATCGTTCTGCTCCTAACTTCTCATTGTAGGAAGGGTGTGGAACCCCGATGCCTATCTAAATCCTATTTCTCAAAACCCATACTTTTTCCACTTTTCATCAACTAAGGCAATCACGTCATCAGACATCCGAATCTCCTCGGGCCATTCGCGTTGATAGCCTTCCTCTGCCCACTTCGTTGTCGCATCAATACCCATCTTAGAACCGGCACCCATAAGTGGAGACGCATGATCCAACACATCAACAGGTCCCTCGACAATTGTCACATCCCGTTTCGGATCAACATTGCTGCCGACATAGAAAAGCACCTCTTCGACATTCTGAACATCGACATCTTTATCAACAACAATGATGATTTTGCTGAACATCAGCTGCCCGAGTCCCCAGAAACTGTGCATCATCTTTTTTGCCTGATAAGGGTAGCGTTTGTCAATAGAAATCAGTGCAAAATTGTGGAATACACCGAACAAGGGCAGATTCATATCCACCAGTTCCGGGAGTTGCGTCTTAATCAACGGCATAAAGATCCGCTCAGTCGCCTTCCCCATGTAGCAATCCTCCATCGGCGGTTTACCGACGATAATCGTCTGATAGATGGGGTTTTTACGATGCGTAATCGCCGTGATGTGCATCAGCGGATACTCATCTGCCAACGAATAAAATCCCGTATGATCGCCAAACGGGCCTTCTATGCAAGTTTCATCTGGCTCAATATACCCCTCAATTACAATGTCAGCATCTGCGGGGACAAGCATATCAATTGTCTTCGCAGGCACCATTTCGACATTAGATTTACGGAGAAACCCTGCAAATAGAAGCTCATCAATGCCAGAAGGCAGCGGTGCTGTACCAATATAAGACATCACCGGATCGCCGCCGAGTGCGATAGCTACAGGCATCTGTTGTCCCGCTTGACGGTATTCGCGATGATGTGCGGCACCATCGTGATGAATCTGCCAATGCATCGCTAATGCGTGTGGGTTTATCTTTTGCAAACGATAAGTCCCGACATTTCGTTGACCTGTTTTGAGGCTATGCGTAAAAACTTGCGGTAAGGTGATATATCGGTCAGCATCAAGGGGCCAGCATTTAATAAGTGGCAACACATCTAAGGACGCATCCTCACCGGTAAGCACGACCTCTTGACACGCGCCTTTTTTGACGGTCTTCGGTGGAAAGTTCGTCAGTTGGGACAGCATCCGGAGGATCCTCACTTTATCGAGGAGGGTATCAGGTGCATCCAATTTAATCAGACTCTCAATTTCCGATGCGACCTGTCCGAGATCGTCAACACCGAGTGCCATCGCCATCCGCTGATAAGAGCCGTAGGTATTAATCAGGAGCGGCATTTCGCTGCCTTCAACCTTTTCAAACAAGAGCGCGGGTCCCTCTGCTTTACTCACGCGATCGGTGATTTCGGCAATTTCGAGGTCCGGGGATACAGTCGTTTTAATGCGTTTGAGTTCGCCTGCCCGGTCCAAGGCTTTCACAAACTCTGCGAGGCTATCGTATGCCATGTAAGTCCTTCCAATTTTAATCCGAATAGTATATCACTGTTTTGTAGGTCACTCAATTGAATCCCATTGTGTTTTTATTTCTATCCACGAATCCCATTTATAGTTTTGTGCGATAGACATGGCAAACGTTTTTGCACCGTCCTCAATGGTTTTCAGGACTTCTGGAGACAGATCGGAATGATGCCTAATGCGTAATATAATAGTTTTTCCATCTGCTCCAGGGATATATGCAAATTCAATACGTTCGCCAGGTGAAGTATCCAGATATTGAACAAGGGAATTTAGCATTACTACCAGCCACTCTAAACGTGACGGTGTATAATCTTCAAATCCTGGTGCTTTTTCGGACATCGTTAATCTCCTTCTCTAACTATAGAAATTTGACAATTAGGGTAACGATGATGCCTACAAAAGAAACTACAGCCGGAATGAGGATACCTATGAAAGTCCTTAAGCTTGATAATTGATCCTTGAAGTCATCTCTAACTTTTTGAATATCATCTTTTAGGTCTGTCTTAACCCCCTGTAGATCTGTCTTAACCCCCTGTATATCGCCTTTGAGATCTTCCTTAACATCTTTGATGTCATCCTTGAGGTCAGTCTTGACTTCGCGAACGTCTTTCTCAAGGTCAGTCTTAACTTCCTTCACACGTTCTTCTAAGTGGGATCTTACTTCAGGTAACTCTCTACTATATTGTTGCTCCTTTTGGGTTAGATAGTTTCCAAATCCCGCGGCTATATCCTCATCCAATCTCATATTTTCCATAAGTTTCTCCTGTGAAATGGCGTTTCGTAGTGAATGCCTAAATGGGCAATTATGAGTATACCACAACAAATGAAAATCTGCAAGCCCAGAAGCAGTCAGTTTTCAGTTATGAGTTATCAATTTCCAGCTGCAGTCAGTTGCTATCAAAGTTATCTACCGGTGAGAGTCGCGACAGAGTGGACAATTTTGCAAGAAGTGTCCGCGAAGTGTGGGTTCAAGGAAAAGGGTTTCGTCTGCGACCATTCAATGAACTGTCCAAAGGTAGACAGTCTATGCTTCAGTCAGCCGCCAATTTACCAGAAATCTGTTTCAGTCCTTGCTGATAGTTACGATTTTTCGGTTCAAGTGCCAATGCCTTTCGGATCGCTTGTTCGGCTTGCCGATAATCGCCGCGCCGGAAGTCAATAAGGGCAAGTGTATTGTAGTAACTGGCGACATTCGGATCCAGATGAATTGCTTCTTGTGCGTAACGCCGCGCCGTCTCTAAGCCGCGTTTGGTATCCGCTTTCTCGCCACTGGCAACCTTCGCGCTTAACTGCGCTAACGCATGATACGCCTTCGGTAAACCAGACGACAGGTACGCCTTCTCTGCAGCATTAAAATCGCCTTGTCCCGCCTGAAGTTCACCGATAAGATAATAGGTTTCTGTCAAAAACGGTGCTTGAATCGGTTGCAAATCACTCGTCGCGGATACCGAAAGATCAACAGTCTTCTCAAGTGCTGTGAGTGCTGCAGCGGTCAAATCCTGATCGGGTTGTTGATCGGTACCACTTTCCGCCTTCGCCAGATACGCGTAACATAAACCGAGGTTGTGATATGCTTCTGCATCGTCCGGCTTCAGGGAGATAATTGTTAGATACGCGTCAATTGCCTCCGCATAACGTTTCTGATTCAGCAAAATCATCGCAATTTTTAGATGCGCCTCTAAAAACTGGGGGGCCAACGTAACCGCTTGTCGGTAATGTTTTAAAGAGAGGTCCGTCTGATCCTGTCTGAAATACGCCAACCCGATGCCTGCATGCGCCTTCGCGAAGTCCGGTTGAAGTTCCAGTGCCTTCTGTTGTGCAGCGACCGCCGCGTCATATGCCTCAAGCATTGTATAGGCGACACCGATACCGTTATAAGCAGCAACCGATTGTGGATCCATGCCAATTGCTTTTTGGTACTCTGAGACAGCTTTCTCGTAGTGCCCATCTTTGAGGTAAAATCTGCCGATATTGACGAGAACCTGTGCGCGTGCAGTCGCGCCTTGTGTCCGCTGCAAGGTGCCACGCAACTGGTGGAGCGGCGTGAGCACGGCTTTTCGTTCCTGAAATAACGCCATCTGTTCACGTGCGGCCGCAGCATCTCCTGCGCGGAGATACGCCTGTGCAAGATTATAGAGTGCCTCAACGAGTGCTGGATCGTTCTGATATGCGGTACGATACGCACGGATAGCATCAGTCCACCGCTTTTCGTGCGCGTAGAGCAGTCCTAACTGATAGTGTGCAGCTGCGAATTGGGGAGCGATAGCAATCGCCCGTAGTTGATGTCGGGTCGCTGTTGCGTGTTCCCCACGCTTACTATAGACATTCCCGATTTGATGATGAATCATCTCATCGTCCGAATCTAACGCAACCGCCACCTTGTAAGCGTCAAGTGCCTCAGCATATCGGTGTGTGTTCGCGTAAGCACTCCCCAAAGCCGCATGCGTATACGCCCAATCAGGAGCATAGGCAATCGCGCGTTGGTATGCGGCAATGGCATCTTCAAACTTTTCAAGCCCGGTATACGCCAATCCTAAACCGTAGTAAGCCGCGGGAATATCCAAATCCGGTGTAGTTGCTGTGTTTCCCGGAACTCTGTTTCGTGCTGCAGCTGCTATGACCTGCTGGTACGCGTTAACCGCCTCGGCGTAAGCCTCAATCTGGAGGTACACTTTAGCGAGTTTCAAGCGAACTTCATTCTGAGTGCCATCTGCAGCGAGCTGTGTTTTATACGCGCGAATCCGCGCCGTGATGTCTGAGGCACCTGTACCCTCTTGGGAGAACGCGTTTGGAAACTGATAGAGGGTAAGGTGACACCCTAAGAGTGCCACCCATACAACTGTAGAATAGGAAAGTTTTGGTCGCACTTGTTACCGTCCGTACGGTGAAACGGGAACACCACCTAAAGACGTTGTTTGATGCGTCCCCATGCCGTCGTTAATTTACCCTGCGGTTCGACTGGCGTCTCACCGCCAACAATCTCATCACCAGAAACTTTGACATCATCAAAACTCGCGGCGGTCTCCCATGCCCAGACACCGGCTTGCCCAGCGGCGTACCCGGCACCGGTTTCATCCTTAAGCTCACCTTGGTTTTCACCGTTAATCCAGAGTTTCATCGAAACGTCTTCCACAACAACCCGCATCTCAAACCATTCGCCGTTCGCGATAGTGACGTTAGTCCCCGCAAGTTCGCCGATCTTGTCGCGAGCGTCCCACGCGCCTTCCTTATGCCGCCAAAGCTCAGTCTTGTTATTCGGAACGTTGAGATAGTAGACATAGTACTCCATCTCACTTTGGGCACGAAAGACAACGCCTGCCCAGTTTCCCTCATCAAGTCGAACTTTCGCCTCAACGGTGTAGTCTTCCCATCCAACCTCACCAACGAGGGAGTGCTCTGCCCTACCGCCTTTAGCAAGTTTATAAGTGCCATCCTCAACGCTCCAAGCACCATTAGCCGGTGTCCAATCCGCTGCATCCGCTTCAAATGACCAAGACTGTTCGCCTGCATAAGCGAAAGATACTACAAGTACAAGGCAACAACTTATAACAGTTGAAAACAGATATTTCATGCTATCGCTCCTTTTATAGTAAATCTTAGAATTAACGAACCATCGTTGATAGGCGCACTTACAAAGCGCGCCTATTCATAAATGTCCATATATCAAAACGTTCAAACGTGATTACAGGTACACTGGG
Organism: Candidatus Poribacteria bacterium; assembly: GCA_009845545.1. GTDB lineage: Bacteria > Poribacteria > WGA-4E > WGA-4E > WGA-3G > WGA-3G. The sequence goes on along the minus strand of VXZK01000023.1, from coordinate 48 downwards.
ATTTCTCAAAAGCCCTCAGAAACCACTATCTATAAGGGTTCTCTCAAT
>VXZK01000038.1 GCA_009845545.1 Candidatus Poribacteria bacterium | reverse complement strand
CCCAGCCCCTACGGTCAACCGCGCGTCTAAATAATTATGGGCTTTACTATAAGAAAAACTATACCAAATTTGGAAATATTCTCATATGAAGAACAAGCACTAAAAAACTTAACTGCGTATTTTGATAGATTCAACGAACCAGACGGCATTAAAGACATCCTAACGCATGATTTAACAGATATGATGCCAGAAGTAGAAACCCGATGCTTAGAGTTATTAGAAAAACACGACCCCGAATTTGTAGAAAAATGGAAAGCAAAAAAAGAGGCTGCTAACACACAAAACGAGGCATCCGAATGAACCAAAACCGACCCGATATCCCTATCCAACCTGTCCAACAACCCATCCTGTGCAGTCCGTACGACAAACCGAATGCACACTGGATTTATGACACCGAAACCGGCGAAGCGGTCAAGGAACTCGGACGGCGCGATGCAGGCTACTGGTACAAAACCCAACCCACAGGCAGCCAACAACTCCAACTCTTCGGACAAGAAGAATGGGCTGACCTCCCGTTAGTCAACGCCCTCCGCGCAGATGTAGAACGCTGGCGCGATACAAACTACCGAAACGCTACACCGGTAACCCGTGAACTTCTACGGCACTGGGCACGCGAAGATCTTTCGCGACGACTCTTTTTCTGTCAACGCGAGGCAGTGGAGACAATTATCTATCTCGTCGAAATTCTTCAACGCGAGAAGGGACCGCACTTTAAGCCTCAATTTTCCAAAGCAGACCTCGCCGAATTAGTTGACTCGCCTAACGAACCTGATATTCCAGACCTTATCCGCTACGGAGGCAAAATGGCGACCGGCAGCGGCAAAACCGTCGTCATGGCGATGCTCATCGCTTGGGCATTTTGCAACCGCGGCAAAGTGCCATCTGATGAACGCTTCCCGCAGGCAGCGCTTGTCGTCTGTCCGAACCTCACCATCAAAAAGCGGCTGCAGGTACTCCGTCCCGAAGATACAGACAACTACTACGACGAATTTGAACTCATCCCAACAAAACTCCGTCCGTTGCTCAATAGTGGAAAGGTACTGATCACCAATTGGCATCAATTCGCACCGGAGTCTCCACATAGCGAAGGCGGACAAACCTATGCCGTTGTCGATAAAGGCGACGAAACACCAGACGCTTTCGCCAAACGCGTCTTAGGCGAACTCTATGACCGCGCACCGATTATGGTACTAAACGACGAAGGCCATCACGCCTACCGTCCCGCGCCTATTGAGGCAAAACTCTCTACTGATGAAAAGAAGGAGCGCGAAGAAGCAACCGTCTGGGTCAGCGGCTTAGACACATTCAACCAAGCCTGTGGCGTAAAATTCTGCGTTGATCTCTCTGCTACACCGTTCTACATCCAAGGCAGCGGACATCCCGAAGGTTCGCCTTTCCCATGGCTCGTTAGCGATTTCGGCTTGGTAGACGCAATCGAGAGCGGTATCACCAAGATTCCACGACTCCCCGTCAGCGATACTACCGGCAGACCCGAACCGAAATTCTTCCGGTTGTGGAAAACGATTAACGACGATCTCTCGGCTGCAGACACCACACCCGGCAGGCGTAGAAGAAAACCGAACCCAGAAGCCATCTATCGCGAAGCAGAACCCGCACTCCTCACGCTTGCCAGCCAGTGGAAAGAACGCTTTGAATACATCCAAGAGGCATCGGATGCACAAGAGAAAACACCACCGGTCCTTATCGTTGTCTGTGCCGATACCGATATTGCCGAGTATTTTTACCGAAAAATTTCCGGTGAAAGTGAGACAGAAGTCGTTGATGATGAAAATATCACAAGCAGCCGACGCAAGAAAAAGCAGATGAAAACGGTCTATGAAGATAGCTCGGTTTTTCCTGAATTCGGCAACAGCGAAGGCATTACGCGGACCCTCCGCATTGATAGCAGAATGTTGGCAGCAGCGGAGAGCGAAGATCCAAATAAAAACAGGAACCAAGCCGCCGAGGACTTACGACAAATCGTCGCCACAATCGGCAAGCGAGGACAACCGGGTGAACAGATCCGATGCGTCGTCTCTGTTGCAATGCTCAATGAAGGGTGGGACGCGAACAACGTCACACATATCCTCGGATTGCGCGCCTTTACCAGCCAACTCCTTTGTGAACAGGTCGTCGGACGCGGGCTGCGCCGCATGAATTACACACCCGACCCAGAGACAGGACTGCTTACCGAGGAATACGTCGATGTCTACGGCATCCCGTTCTCGGTGATCCCATTCAGAGGCAGAACCAAAGGTGCGCGTGCCCCTGATGACAAACCGAAAAATCACGTCCGAGCACTCTCTGAACGCGAACACCTTGAAATCCGATTTCCAGTCGTAGAGGGATACGCCTTCGCGCTTCAAAAGAACGAAATCAAGGCGGACATCGAATCCACGGAACCGCTCAGCATCCAACCCGAAATCAATCCAACTGCGCTTTACGTTAAAGCCGCTGTCGGCTACGAGACAGGCACCCCATCTGCCTCAGGTCCCGGCGGCGCAATCCTACAAGATCGCGAAGAATATTATCGAACAACACACCTGCAAGCCATTGAGTTTGAGATTGCACATCGGATTGTCCACAAATTGGTCGGCGACAGCCAAACTGCACCAGATCCAAATAGCAACCCGAAACTCCGATTGCTCTCTCGGCACCGCCTATTTCCACAAGTCTTCAGGTTTGTTGATGCCTATATTAAAACAAAGGTGGATTTTCGCGACTGTAATCCGTGTGAACTGGGACAAGAAAAATACGTCACACGTATCGTAGAACGCCTTATGACAGCAATCCAACCCGATGAGACAAAGGGTGAAATCCCACTCCTTCCGATCTTAAACCGCTACGCACCCATCGGTACGTCTGCAGATGTCGATTTTCTTACGCCGCGACCCTGCACCGAGACACAAAAAAGTCACGTGAACCAAGTCGTACTGGATACCGATACATGGGAACGCGCAGCCAAGTTTCGGCTTGAGCAATCAGACCTTGTGGAATGCTATGTACGAAACGATCACCTCGGACTTGGAATTCCCTACGAACACGACGGTACATCCCATCTCTACGAACCCGATTTCATTGTCAGACTCACCAACGGTGTCTACGTCGTTCTGGAGATTAAAGGCTTTGAGCCGGATCAGGTTCACGCCAAACACGCTGCCGCCAAACGATGGATCTCCGCAGTCAATAACTGGGGTAAACTGAAAAGATGGGATTTTCTCGTCTGTAGAGATCCACAACTATTGGGGCAGGAATTGAATAAACTATTTGCCTCTGAGAATTGATATTTTCATTCCGTTCACCATCAGGGCAGCTTGGAAACTGCCCTATAGGTGTCAATTTTAGAAAAAACCGTATCGTCCCGTAGGTTGGGTTGAACGGATACTTCCAAAACGCTGAAAAGTAACACAAGACTCAGCCTTCCATAGATAGCATGTCAAACAGAAAACCGAGAGAAACCCAACACTTTGCGGTTTCCAGGCACCTGAGGGTCTGAAGTTGGGTTTCTCTGCGTTTTTGGATTATATGACGGCAGGTTGGATTTGAGAGTATTTGCACACCGACATATACCTTCTCAACACCGTTCAACCCAACCTACGGTACTGAATTGATGCCTATGGGTGCAGTTGGGAAACCACACCATCGGTGTAAATTCAGGGATATTTCATAGCATTTTTTAGCAAGGTCTTTACATATGCTGAGGAAACACCCAAGCAAATAAACCTTACAGGACTGAAGAAGTTCTTGAAGGAAACCTCAAGGTTTCCGCGTAGGATCCGGTTCGGTTGCAAACCGAACCTACCAACTCTGGGGCAAAGACAGTTATTTTTTTCATCCAATGTGCAGCGGACCACATCCTAACAAGGGAACAACAGGCAGGAAAACAGTCAGCCGATAGCCTTAGACAAATTAACAAAATTTCACAGTAACTCGTTTTAAGTGCGAAAAATAGAAACCCCCATAAACCCACACTCCTACTGCGTTTGTAAGCAAAACAAATAGAACCTTAAAACCGTAATTTCACAGTTATGAAAAAAATGACAGAATTCACAACACCGTGAAAACTTATACCACACCTGATGCCGTAGCGGTCCTTACGCAGATTTTTAAGATCCTTACTGTGAAATACTGTGAAATTTCATAACTTTCATAGAAACGCAGACAACAATTGACAAAATATTTACACACCCGATTGCTGATTGCTAAAATAGATTTGACAGAAAATTAAATATATGCTAACGTATTAAGACTTAGCACCTCCATACAAAAACCACTACGCCAAACATAGCAAGGTAAATCGTAATATGCCACGTTCAAAACCGTCCGACCTGTCGATGATGGAGCTCTACAAACAGGTAAAAAAACAGCACGAAGATGCGATCCTCCTCTGCCGGGTCGGTGATTTTTATGAAGCCTTCTTTGAAGACGCAGAACTCATTGCACGCCTCCTTGAGATCGCCTTGACAACGAGAAGCCATAAAAATCAGAAATCGCCGCCACCACCGATGGCAGGCATCCCACACCACGCACTCGACTCCTATCTCTACAAACTCGTCAAAGCCGGACATAAAGTCGCTATTCTCGAGCAGACCGAGGACGCAAAAGTCGCACGCGATGAAAACCGGCTCGTCAAACGTGATGTCGTCCGGATCGTTACACCCGGCACCGTGACCGACCCGAAAGTCCTTGAGCATAAACAGAACAATTATCTCATCTCGATCTATCTCAACAAAGATGTCTACGGGGTCGCTGTCGCTGACCTCTCTACAGGCGAATTTCTCGTAACGGAACTCACCGACCCTTCACGGCTCTGGGCAGAAATACACCGTTTTTCGCCAAAAGAGTGTCTCTTTTCGGAATCCTTTGAAGATGCGGAGATGTCTGACCGCCTCAAAACCGAACTCAAAGCGACGCTCAATTACCTACCCGATTGGCGGTTTGACTACGATACGGCTCGGACAGAACTCCTCGAACATTTCCAGACGATTTCGCTCGACGGGTTTGGGTGCGAACACCTACACACCGCTATCTCTGCAGCTGGCGCACTTATCTACTACCTCAACGAGACACAGAAACAGGAAGTCGAACACATCGTCTCCCTACACACCTACACACTCTCGGATTTTATGGTGTTGGATGCCGATACGCAGCGCAATTTGGAACTCACGACCTCTATTCGCGACGGCTCCACAAAAGGCACGCTCCTTGAAGTGCTTGACCAGACGGTGACGGCGATGGGGGGCAGAAGAATGCGCCAATGCCTCTTACAACCTTTGCTCGATGAAAAAGAGATTCAGGAACGGCTCAACGCAGTTGACGAACTCAAAACCCAGATTAGCCTGCAGGAGGAACTCCGCGAGGCACTCGGACAGATGTACGATATTGAACGGCTCATTTCGCGGATCAGTCTCGGCTCTGTGAACGGACGCGACCTGCACTCGCTTAAGGACTCGCTCCATTTGATCCCCAGTGTCAAAGCGCAGCTGCAAGACTGTAGGAGTGCGTTGTTGGTATCCCTCAATGACACCTTGGACCCGCTGCCTGAGTTGGTCGAGCTGATTGAAAGTGGTATCCATCCGAACCCACCTGTAACGATTCGTGAAGGTGGTGTAATATGCGACGGGTATAACGAGGAACTTGATGACCTTCGACAGATTGTGGGAGAAGGAAAGGACTGGATCGCCGCTATGGAAGCAGAGGAACGCAAACGCAGCGGTATCCAATCCTTAAAGATCGGATTTAATCAGGTCTTCGGGTATTATATCGACGTGACGAAACCAAATCTGAGTATGGTGCCTGAACACTATATCCGCAAGCAAACACTTCGGAACTCCGAACGGTTCATTACACCAGAACTTAAAGAGCAGGAGGCAAAAGTCCTTAACGCAGAAGATCGGATCCAGACTTTGGAATACGAACTCTTTTGCCAAATCCGAGATGAGGTGTCGCAGTATACGGAAACCGTCCAGAAAATCGGAGCCGCACTCGCGATGGTTGATGTGCTCGCCAATTTCGCGTATATCGCATCGAAATACAACTACGTGAAACCGACTGTCGCAGCTGTAGACGAGATCGTTATTCGCGACGGCAGGCATCCGGTCGTTGAGCAGCTATTTACACAGGAGGGGTTCGTTCCGAACGACACACTCCTCAATTGTGATGACGAGCAATTACATATCATCACAGGACCGAATATGAGCGGTAAGAGCACCTATCTACGTCAAACGGCGCTCATCGTTTTGATGGCACAGGTAGGGTGTTTCGTGCCTGCCGCTGCAGCGAAAATCGGTTTAGTCGATCGGATTTTCACACGCGTCGGCGCGTCAGATAACCTCGTGATGGGGCAGAGTACTTTCCTCGTTGAGATGAACGAAACGGCGAATATCCTCAACAACGCGACTCGCAACAGCCTCGTCATCTTTGATGAAGTCGGGCGCGGCACCAGCACGTTTGACGGACTCAGTATTGCATGGGCAGTCTCGGAGTACCTCTTGGATGAGAAACGAATGGGCGCGAAAACACTCTTCGCGACACACTATCATGAGTTGGTGGAACTCGCTGGCAGATATAAACGCGCGAAGAATTACAACGTCGCTGTCCATGAAGATGGGCAAAAGGTGACATTTCTCCGAAAAGTTGTTCCCGGAGGAGCAGACCAGAGTTACGGTATCCATGTCGCACGCCTCGCGGGGCTACCCCAAGCCGTGATTGCACGCGCACAACAGATACTTGAGGTGCTTGAACAACAAGACCTCAGTGTTGAAGCAGACGGGGCAACTGGACAACCGCCGAAAGCACATCCGACAATGCCGAAACCCCGCCGTCGTATCTCACGAAAAACGATGCAGAGCGACGCGATGCAGATGGCACTCTTTACACCGAAAACGCATCCGCTCGTTGAAGAGATCCGACGTTTGGAACTCACGCAGGTAACGCCTTTAGATGCAGTAAACATCCTTTATGATCTGAAAGCAAAAGCGGAAGAGTCTGAAGGTTAGGCGGCAGCGATGCAGTCGCCTTTTAGTGAACTGAGCGTAACACGCTGAATCTGATTGATTGCACTTTCTGGGGCATCCACGAGGACGCGGAGGTAGTTGTCCGTGAAACCGGCGAGGCAGTTGTTTTCGCCTTCTCTGCTCGCTTCGATCAGCACCTCTTTCTGTTTCCCAAGCATCCGTTGTCGAAACGCTGTATTGAGGCGTTCGCCGAGCGCAATCATCGCTTGGCTCCGTGCAGCAGAGATGTGTGGGGACACCTGATCCGGATAGGTTGCTGCAGGGGTGCCTTTTCGGGGAGAGTAGCGGAATACATGCAGTTGACTGAAGCCGATATCTTCAACGAATTGGCATGATTCATCGAAATGTTCATCTGTTTCGCCGGGAAACCCAACCATAATATCGGTCGTAATTCCGACATCATCGCTGAAGACACGGCGTAAGTTTTCGACGAGATGTGCAAACTCGGCTGTCGTATAACGTCGCCGCATTCGTTGCAATACCGCGTCCGAACCGGCTTGCAGTGGGAGGTGGAAGTGGGGCATGCATTTCGGGAGTGCCGCCATCCGCGCACCGAGGGTATCAGGAAAATACATCGGTTCGATTGAGCTGAAGCGGATGCGTTTGATGCCTTCAATATCGTGGATATGCTCTAAAATATCGGCGATGTCCTTGTCTCTACCGGTATCCATACCGTAGGCACCGAGATGCACGCCGGTGATGACAACCTCTTTGATACCGCTGTCAGCGATGCGATGGGCTTCCTCAGCGATGTCATGGAGCGGACGGCTGGTCATTCGTCCGCGCACGTAGGGGATAATGCAATAGGTACAAAAGGCACTGCAGCCGTCTTGGACCTTGATGAGTGCGCGCGTGCGTTTGCCAGCATCGCTAACGCCTTTGCTGAAACGTGCATGTTCACGGATAGCATCGTGCTGTACCGGTGCTATTGAGAGCAGCGGGTTCGGGGTGGGAGCTGCTGATGGCATTTCGGCATTCAATATGTCCAAATAGTCCTGAAAATCAGCCTTTTCTCTGTTACCGAAAACGAACGTAACACCCGGTATCTTTTCGATTGCCGCACGATCACTTTCGGCATAGCAGCCTGTGACGAGCACTTTCGCGTTCGGATGCTGACGGATCGCTCTCCGAATCGCTTGCCGTGCCTTCTGATCCGCGACGTTCGTTACTGTGCATGTGTTGATGAGATAGAGGTCTGTCTGTTGGCCCGACATCCCCTCGTCAACAAGTCTATATCCGTTACGCTGGAGTGTCTCACGCATGGATTGCGTATCGTATTGGTTCGCCTTACATCCCATCGTAATCAGTTTCGCGGTTTTCATGTTTTTAACTATGGGCCTTTTTGCTCATTTTTTTGACGTTATCAAAAAAATGGTTTTCTGTTACATTCGGTGCGGCTTCGCGAGGGAGTCCGTTTTTAAATATCTATCAGATGAATCTCTGGTTTGTCAGTAGATATTATACTGAATTTTTGCCTGAATTGCAAGTGTGATGTGGATGTAGACAGGCGCGCTCAACTTTAAACGGTTGTCGGTTATCAATGGGGAGATCTTTATCAAAAGTCTCCCTTAACTGACAACCTTGACCAAGAACTCGTCTACAGATAATTTTGCTAAGGCACGAGCTCTTGGTCAAAACTGATAACTGAAAACGCTGTATTATGACAATTCAACGGCTTTACCGGTGCGTGCGCACTCGTAGATAGCCATATTGAGCGCGACAGAGCGTCTACCTTCATAACCATCGACTGCCGGAGCCGCGCCATCGTTGATAACACGGAGCGCGTCTTCAATCACATTATTCGGATAAGGCGGCAACTCGATTTCTGGTTCATCGTCATCGGCGAACTGCCACATCTCCGGTCCGAGACCGACGATGCCTTTTTCACCGTGGACGTGAATCATTGAAACGTTACCACCGGGGTATGTTGTCGTGGTCAGGACGTGACCAAGCGCACCGTTTTCAAACTCAAGAATCGCCGAAGTCATGTCCTCAGTTTCACAATTTTCGTGATCGTAGACATCGAAATGTGCACCGATGACCCGTTTAACGGGACCCATAAACCAGAGCATTAAATCAATATAATGCACGCCTTGGTTCATGATAGAGCCGCCGCCGTCGAGTGCCCATGTGCCGTGCCAGCCGACGTAGTAGCTATCTGGACGCTTCCATTTCATACGAAGTTCGCACAGCAACGGTCTACCGAGACCACCTGTTTCCAGGACTTGCTGAATGCGGCGATTGTGTGTACCGTAGCGTTCACCGAAATCGACAAGTAGTTTGACATCGTTGTCTTCACAAGTTTTGATGAGGGCATTACAATTTTCGACACTGACATCCATCGGTTTTGTGGTGATGACGTGTTTGCCGCGGCGTGCCGCTTCCTCGCCGAATTTACCGTGAAGACCGCTCGGAGTCATGATCATCGCTACGTCGATATCTTCGCGGTCGAACATCTCAAGCGCATCGCCGTGACTCTCGCAACCAAAACGTTCTTCAGCCGCCTTGCGTCTGTCTTCAACGAGATCGGCTACAGCGACAAGTTCCGCACCGCTTGTACTGTGAATCATACCGGAGCGGTTCATACCCATACCTAAACCGACAACGCCAAAACGTAGATTATTAGACATTAGAATTTCTCCTTTTATCATAATCTTCAGCGTCAAAACTCCGTCCTTTAGGTCGGAGATGTAGACGCT
>VXZK01000291.1 GCA_009845545.1 Candidatus Poribacteria bacterium | reverse complement strand
ACCCAGCCCCTACGGTCAACCGCGCGTCTAAATAATTATGGGCTTTACTATAAATAAAAAGCAAGTGTGTTCAACAAGAGCCCCTTTAACTGATGGCTGTCACTCATAATTATTCAAATGGGAACTTCTCATTAATCAGTATGAGCGGTTCTTGATTCGCGAACACCAAATAGGCACGACTGATAAAGGATTCCCCTTCAAGGTGTGCAATAGCAGGTGGTAAATCGATTAAAGTCTCAATACCACACCAGAGCAGCTCACGCCGAGTTTCTAACCCGCTGTGCTGCAAAAGCCGCCCTAACCCCTGTGTATCGGATCCTAAACCCTCTAAAATGGATTTTGGCAGACGTTTCGGTACAATTAGGGAGTCTGCGTAGGTATAAATTATCGGCGATGCTGTTTTCTCTTGGGGCGATTGGAGTGTTATCTGTCGTGAGATAACTTCTTCCCCAGTAGGCAATTGCAGCCAGTCATGATCACTGGATAAGGTCTGTTTTTTTTGATGGAGCAGCACGACCTCTACTGGCGCAAATGTATAAGCTTCAATGAATCGTGTGACGGTTCCATCCGTAACGATCAACCCGCGTTGAAAGGGTGTAAGACGTGCGAGACTGATTTCTCTGAGTGTAGCGGGTTTCTTATCTTGCGCGATGAAGAGCGATTTCATGCGTGTGTTAACGAAAGTTCCTGATTGTTTAGTTGTGTCTATTTTCATGATCAAAGTTCTCTTTCTTTGTGGAGTCAGCACATTCATCCAAAAGCGACATGCGCCATTTAGGTTTGTTATACAATTTAGACATGTGAATCGTAAAAAGGTTCAGAGTTCGTGAATATGGATTTGACAAATCAATCGTGAGAGTATATACTATCAATAACATCACATCTCAACAAGGTAAACGTTATGATTCCTGATGATGTTTACCTCCGAAAAGCAGTTGCTTTGCAGTCGTGGTGGAAATACACTTGGCACGCTTTACCTTTGGAGAACACCCTCACAGTAGTCTCCGCGAATCTCTAAGGCAAAGCCGTATAAATTGGATTCGCATTCGGTGCAATCGCAATGTGGTGTTGGCGGCCCCGCAGGTAAGCAGATGTCGTATGAAGATACTTCCTTAACAATCCCAATCCAGGGGCATTCAATTTTAAGAAATTATTGGGGTTCACGTCTTTTTTTAAGGATCCGGTTCGGTTAGGAAACCGAACCTACCGGGCCCCGCGGATGAAAATTCGATCGAAAAATGGAGAATTGAATGACCCTGAATCCCAATCCTTTAGTTCTTGATGAAAAATCAAAAATATGGAGGAATTCTCAATGGCCCGATTCCTTACGGTTTTTTTGTTAACCCTTTTTATGGCATCGCTACCGCTGAACCTTTATGCTCATACGAGTGGCGAGAGTCATCAGCATCCGCACACCAAAGAGATGGAGAAGCAAATCTCGCAAGCCAGGCGGGACCAAGAGCAAGATGTCAAGATTAGCAACACCAAAGCGGATATCAAACGGCTTGAGGATCACTACGATGCCCGTATAGACTTTATATTCACTTTGGTGATAGTTCTCGCGTTGGTGGTAGCTCTCATGAGCATCCTTATGATCCGGAGAAAGTTGTCTTAGTCATTGATCCGATTTATGCCCTGTTTGTTCTGGAATTTACCGAAAACCCTCTTTGAAAAACTTCATTTCTGCTGGTACAGCTTGTGAACCTCACCTTTTTGGAGGTCTGTTCTGAATGACTAAGGTTTTAAAAAACACTATCCTGTTCTTGTTAATCGGTGTCTCCTCGCTTTTCGGGGGTTTCGCGGCCGTTGCAGAAGCCCCACCGTTATCGCTTGGCAGCCATCTCGCAGCACAAGGCAACTATGATGCCGCGATCACCGAGTACAAACGCTTCCTCTTTTTTCATCCAGATGATTCCCGTATCGGTGAGGTATATTACAACCTCGGACTTGCCTATAAAGCACAAGGTTTATGGACAGAAGCAGTTACTGCGCTACGGACTGCAACGTATCTCGCCATCAATAGCGAGACGAAGTCGGCGTACCAATTAGCACTCGCTGTGACGCTAATTGCCACTCAAAATTACGATCTCGCTCAGTTAGAATTGATTAAAGTGGTGCTGCGAAAACCGTCCGTTCCACTCTTCCGACGCGCGCTTTTCTTGCAAGGGGTTGCCTATATTTACCAATTTCGATGGGAAGAGGCGCGTAGCGTTCTACAGGACTATACCCCCGATGAAAGACTTGATGCGCTCTTTGAGGATGCTCTTAATATACCTCAGAAATCTATCAAAGTCGCGACAGTATTGTCAACTATCTTCCCCGGCGCAGGACACATCTACGCAGGCGGTTGGCGGGACGGCTTAAATGCATTCCTCCTGAACGGAGCTCTCGGTTTCCTTACCATTGATGCGGTATTAGCGGAACACTATACGGACGCTGTATTGTGGGGTGGCACTATTTTCTTGCGCTACTACCGAGGAAACACCTTCCGCGCCAAAGAGGCGGTGAGCCAATTCAACCTACGAGAATCCCGTCGAGCCGCTGAGGCACTCCTCCAACGCCTCCAAGAGATTGTCAATACCCAGTGAAAATGCCCTGCTACACCTCTGACCGTTTCTGGATGATGTAGACGATGATGACTAAAACTATTGCAACGATGAACGTCCAGATATTGTAAATGTAAGCAAGAAACGCAGCAAGTGCAAGCAGTATCCACTCATACCAGTGTGTCTTTCGGACAAAGTAGCCCATCGTCACAATTGAGAAAATGATAGTGCCGACGACAGCCGATACCACAGATAGTACATATTGCTCCGGTGTGCCTTCCGTAAATAGGATGTGCGTGTAAGCAAACAACAACGGCATAATATAGAGGAGTTTCGCAAACTTGAAACAAGTCCAACCCGTCTTCCACGGATCGGCACGTGCGATCGCAGCACCCGCATAAGCCCCTAATGCAACTGGTGGTGTGATATTGGAGTCTTGGCTGAGCCAGAAGATAATCAGATGTGCAGCGATGATCGGGATCCCCATTTCGGGAGTTGTCAGAATCGGCACAGCGAGTTCAGAAGTAATCAGGTAGGCGGCGGTGACAGGAATCCCCATTCCGAGTATTAAAGAAGCAGCGGCGAGAAGTAGGATCGCGATCGCTCGATTACTCCCCGCGACCGTCAGTACTAATTCTGGGAAGATCCGCCCTAAACCTGTCAGGTCTATAACCGCAACGATGATCCCAATAGTGCCGACAGCCCCACCGATAGCAAGCGAATTCTTAGCACCACTTACCATCGCTTCCCAGATACGCTTCGGCGTTAACCGTGTCTCTGGCCGGAAATAACTCACTCCGATTGTGACAAGAATTGAGAAAAACGCTGCTTTATAGGCGGTGTAGCCAGCGATCAAGATTCCAATGAGGGTCAACAGCGGTAGTAGGTAGTACCAACCGCTTTTGAGAAGCGGGAGAAATTTTGGGATCTCTGCCGCTGATATTCGTTCAAGTCCCTGTTTTTTTGCCTCAAAATGCACCATCACCCAGACAGATAAGAAATAGAGGATCGCTGGAACAATAGATAGAAGGGCGATTTGGCTGTACGGCAAGCCTGTCCGTTCCGCCATGAGGAACGCCCCGGCACCCATCACAGGGGGCAAGAATTGCCCACCTACGGAGGCGGAAGCCTCAACTGCTCCGGCGACGTGTGGTCGGAACCCAGTGCGTTTCATCAGCGGAATCGTGAATGTTCCGGTGGCAACTGTATTTGCTATAGCACTTCCCGCGACAGAGCCGAAAAAGCCGGATGTCATCACCGAAACTTTCGCGGCACCCCCTATGGAACGTCCTGCCATAGCCATTGGTAGATTGATAAAGAATTGTCCAACTCCGGATTTCTCCAGAAACGCCCCAAAGAAAATAAACAGAATCACGTAGGTCGCCATCACGTTTGCCATGATACCGAAGACCCCCGCTTGACTGAAAAAGCAGTATTCGATAATCCGACGGAGTGGAAAACCTTTGTGTGCGATAGCGTCCGGCATAGCTCTGCCAAAAAGTGCGTATAAGACCCCGACAATAGCGATAATAGGGAGTGCCCAACCGACTGTCCGACGACTCGCCTCGAAACTGATGATAATTGCAACCGCTCCGACAAAAATATCGAGTTGGTTATAATTACCGGCACGGTTCGCGAGGTTCGGATACTCGACAATCCAGTAGCCGATTGTAAAAATACTGCCTGCAATGAGTAAAAAATCCAGCACGGAAGGTCGAGATACTGGGGAGCTTTTCCGAAATCGGTAATGGATACCGATGAGTGCGAAGGTTAAAAGGAGGTAAAGACCGAGATGGTACTGCTCACTGGCACTGCCGAAGCCTGCACTATAGATATAATAAAGGACGAGAGCGGCTGCCCCGAGTTCAAAAATCCATTTATATCTTTTTTCTAATTCGGGCCGCTGTAGGGTTTCAAAGCCAGCAGCGTCTTTCGTTTCAGTTTGTGTCATTGTTCCTCCGCTATAGGGTTTCCGTTAATAATATTACATCAAATCGGCACGGAAAGCAAGCGGTTTTCAAAGAAAAATAAATCGCCTGCTTGCCAAGAAAAAGTGGTTGTGATAGAATGACAGCACATCAACTGATTCAGAGAGGAGACACGAAATGGCAATAGGATTGGGCGTTATTGGAATGAATCCCACGAATATGGGGTCAACTGCGACCCTATTAAAAGATGTGCCGGACTTGAAATATGAACTCCGCGGGATCTGCGCGAAGCGGGCAGATGTGCTTGAGAACTACGCCAACCAAATTGGCGTGGATTTCTGGACAACGGATTATCGAGAATTGGTGCAGCGTGACGATATTTCTGTTGTCGCGATCTATTCCCCGGACCACTTGCATGCCGAACATTGTGTCGCTGCGATTGAAGCAGGGAAACATGTCATCTGTACAAAACCTATGGTGACCAAATTAGCGGATGCACAGCAGCTGGTGGATCTGGTGCGCGAGCATAAAGTCAAATTCCTTGTGGGACAGTCCATGCGGTTTGACCTCCAGTTTTTGACGATAAAACAGTTCCTTGACGATGGCGATTTAGGCGAGATTATGTTAGCAGATGCCTATTATGTCCACGACATGCGCGAGGTCTACGATTTCACGCCGTGGCGGCTCCATGAACCGCAAGATTTGATGTTCGGAGGTATTGTGCATCCTGTTGACCTACTGCGCTACCTCCTGGGTGATGTAGATGAGGTGCACGCCTATGGGACGAAAGGCTTACTCACACCGGAATACCCTATAAAAAATAATTTCTTTCTCAACCTGAAGTTTAAGAGCGGGCAGATTGCGAGAGCGATGGGACTTTACGATATCGTTCATCCTCCGATGCCGATGCAGCAGATCTCCATTTTCGGAAGTAAAGGGACGGTAATTGGGGACTTTACCGATAACAAAGAGGGACACGTCAAGTTGATGCTCGATAAAATGGCGACCAGAGAACCCTTTGAAGTAACCTGTCCTCCTGAAATAGACACAAGCGTTTACGGACATGGACAGACCGTTATCCGGTATATGCGGCATTTTCAGCAGTGTATTGAGGAAGATTTAGAACCGTCTCCTAACGTAATTGATGGCGCGAAGTCTATTGCTGTGGGTGTAGCGGCATGGGAATCTATTGAAACGGGACAACCTGTAAAGGTATTCAACGAATTTTGAGAATAACCGAACCGGCGCGGTTATGAACCGTGAAGAAATCCGCAGAAATACCCAAGCAAAACCCTAATTGGATCTGATATTTTTTATTGAAAATTTTCTTTGCATAATCTATAATTTAGGCATGCCTAAATTAGTTTCTTGGCATTTCTAATAATTCTGGCACATAGTGCCTAAAACTGAGTAGGTGTGACACCTACATATACCGCTTCGTGATGACGATACACTTTACGTATTTCACGTGCGGATTGGAAAGATCAATGCTTACACATGCAGCAGAGGATTATCTCAAGTCGATTTACAAGTTACAAGAAAAAGGCGGTAAGGTTTCGACCGGTATTTTGGCTGAATATCTTGACGTGAAACCCGCTTCCGCCACTGGGATGATCAAAAAACTGAAAACGATGAAACTGGTGCGTTACGAACGCTATCGCGGTGTGACGTTGACAGCTGCCGGAAGGGCGATTGCACTCGAAATTATCCGGCACCATCGCTTATTGGAGCTTTACCTATTCAAAGCACTCGGTGTTCCGTGGGACGGCGTTCACGAAGAAGCTGAGAAATTGGAGCATGTCATTTCGGAAGATGTAGAGGCACGGATGGATGAGTTTCTTGGCTATCCGACTGCCGATCCGCATGGCGCGCCGATACCGGATAAAAACGGCGTTGTGGCGGAAGTAGCGTCCGTTCCAATGACAGATTTGCAGAATGGACAATCCTGTGTCGTTGCTGAAGTGAGTGACAACGACTCAGCTTTACTTCGACATCTCGGCAGTTTTAACCTGTACCCCGGCACGGCGTTCCGGGTGATTGAAGTTGCCCCGTTTGAAGGTCCATTTACCATTGATATTGCGGGACAACAGGTAGTGATTGGACGTGAAGTTGCGAAACATGTTTTCGTTGATCAGGTGCGAGATCCAGATAATGTGTAAGCGCGCTTTGAAGGCGCGCTTATTACCACTGAAGGGAATCAAAAAATGGAACAACAAGAACAGACTCGACCAGATGCTAAAACGATTAAAGTGTGGAAGCACCACTTGCAAGATGAGATTGATGCAAGTTTTCTTTATGATGTTTTCGCGAGTCTTGAACCAGATGATAGGCGAAAAGAGATATTAAGCAATCTCGCCGAGGTAGAAACTCAGCACGTAGTCCGTTGGCAGGAGATGCTCACGGCATACGACATAAAGTTCAAAACCCAGAAACCGACTTTTAAAGCACGATTGATGGCATGGTATGCTCGCCAATTTGGGAGTGCGTTCCCACTCTCACAGATGTTAGGGGAGGAGGCAAGTGAAGTCAAAGACTATCTAACACTTCATAGAAACAGTACACTTGAAGACGCCAGGGAGACTGCGCTTGTTTTAGCTAAGGAATCCGCACAGCATACAGAAAGTTTGCAGGAACTTACTGGAACAATTGGTGAACCGTGGCACAAAACTGAATCTGGGGGTATGGTCGGCAACATTGTTTACGGGTTTAACGACGGCTTAACGGCGAATTTCGGATTAGTCGCGGGGGTTATCGCTGCGACATCGGATATTTCCACGATCCTTGTAACAGGGATCGTTGGGACGGTTGCGGACTCGCTTTCTATGGGTGCTTCGGGGTACCTTGCAGCGAAAAGTGAACAAGAAGTGTATGAACACGAGATTGAGGTTGAAAGAGAGGAAATTCGCCTCATGCCGGACATTGAGGAAGATGAACTTGCTCTCATCTACGAGGTGCGCGGTGTACCCAAGGAGCAGGCACGGAAACTTGCCCAGGAGGTAATGGAGGACCCGGAGAGAGCATTGGCGGAGAAAATCCAAACTGAACTTAAAATCGGGGAAGTCTATGCAACACCGATCAAAGAGGGATGGATTACAGGACTCGCGACTGCTATCGGTGCTTTCATTCCCGTGGCACCATTTCTCTTTACTGAGGGTATGCGCGCAATTTGGATCTCCTTCACACTTGCGATGATGTCTCACTTTGCTGTCGGTGCTGCACGGAGTTTCTTCACGGGGCGTGGGTTGTTTCGGAGTGGTATTGATATGTTTGTTGTAGGGCTCGGTGTTGCCGGCGTTGGCTACCTTGTCGGTGAATTATTAGAACGCTTTTTCTTTGGGAATTAAAATTATGTACAGAATCTCTATAGCCTTATGTTTAATAGTGATACTTGCCGCGAGTACTGGATGTGATCCAAAAGTACCACCTGATGCTTCTGTAGGCGCAAAGTTTCGCGTCGTCACGACAATAGGGATGATCACCGATATTGTCAAGAATGTTGGTGGAAATCGCGTTGAAGTCATCGGATTGATGGGACCTGGTGTAGACCCGCATCTTTACAAGGCGAGTGCCGGTGATGTTCAGAAACTCAATGCAGCAAGCCTCATTTTCTATAACGGGCTGCACCTTGAATCGAAAGTCGGGGATGTCCTTGCTAAAATGTCAGCGGATATCAAGACTATTGCTGTGACAGATGCTGTTGACCGAAACCTACTCTTAACACCCCCAGAATATGAGGGACAATATGACCCACATTTGTGGTTTGACGTAACACTTTGGATGAAAGCGGTGGTAAAGGTTCGCAATGTTCTGAGTGAATTTGATCCAGATAGTACAGTAACGTATTGGAGCAATGCCGAACGTTATCTTGCGAAACTCACAGAACTGCACGCGTATGTAAAATCGCAAGTGGAACGTGTACCGCCTCAGCAGCGGGTGCTTGTGACAGCACACGATGCTTTTAACTACTTTGGGAAGGGTTATGGATTTGAGGTCCGCGGGTTACAAGGGATCAGTACCGCGACGGAGGCGGGCATCGCCGATGTGCAAGAACTGGCTACCTTTATCGCGGAACGACGTATTCCGGCAATTTTTGTGGAATCGTCTGTCTCTTCAAAGAGCCTTGAAGCAGTGAAAGCCGCTGTAAAATCAAAAGGGTTTGATGTGGAAATTGGCGGCGAACTTTTCTCTGATGCAATGGGTAACGCGGGAACACCGGAAGGTACCTATATCGGGATGGTTCGCCATAATATTGATACGATTGTGAAGGCATTAATAAAAGAATCGGGGGAAGACACCCCTCCTACAAAGGAATCGGGGTTACAACCCCCTCCTACGGGAGAGAATTAGGCATGCAACCGTCTAACCCGAAAGCCATTGAGGTGACCGATCTAACGGTTGCCTATCAGGATAAACCCGTCTTGTGGGATATCGATCTTGATGTTCCGCCCGGTGTGCTCTTATCAATCGTCGGTCCGAACGGTGCCGGTAAAACGACGTTGATCAAGGCGATTTTAGGATTAGTCCGTCCTGCAGCAGGCAATGTCTTGATTTACGACAAACCTTATGATTCACAACGGCGGATTGTTGGTTATGTTCCACAGCGGGGCAGCGTGGATTGGGATTTTCCGACAAACGTCTTGGATGTCGTCATGATGGGACGCTATGGTGCGCTCGGATGGGTCCGGCGCCCCGGAAAGCAAGAACGCGAACTGGCGATGCAGGCACTGGAGAAGGTCGGTATGGAAGCGTATACGACCCGACAAATCAGTCAACTCTCTGGTGGACAACAACAACGCGTTTTTCTTGCACGCGCACTCGTTCAGGATGCTACAGTCTATTTGATGGATGAACCCTTCCAAGGCGTAGATGCAACTACGGAGCGCGCAATCGTCACATTACTCCAAGAACTTCGAGCGAATGGGAAAACAGTCGTTGTGGTGCATCACGACCTACAGACTGTAACTGATTATTTCGACTGGGTGATGCTATTGAACATTCGCCGTATTGCCAGTGGTCCCGTTGACGAAACGTTCACACCTGATAATTTACGAGAGACTTACGGCGGACGCATCGCGTTCATGAAATAGTTACCCATTTTCAGTCACCTTGTTGTGAGTTGATAGTTTCTTGTGGTATCCACAGAAAGCCATAATGCCACATCACATTAACCGACCGCCGAGACTCTCGCTGCAAGGCAAACCGATAATGATGAACTCATAGCGAGTACGCGTTATGAATGGTTGAAAGTGATACGAAAGTTAAT
>VXZK01000336.1 GCA_009845545.1 Candidatus Poribacteria bacterium | reverse complement strand
GAATAACTTCAGAAATTGGGGTGGCGAATCAAGACGCGAGGATGCAAAGAATTGTTTCTATCCGGTGATTGTGGAAAATGGTGAAGTTGTTGGATTTGGAGATGTGCTTGATGATGATAAACATCCTTCTGGTCAAACCGTGACACACGGAAAAAGAGATTTTGTATACCCGATTGATCAGAACATGATTGAGCGCAAATGGAGATATGCAAGACAAAGTGTAGATGAAATTAAGCATTTGCTCCGTGCAAGGGAAACTAAGACAGGTTATGAAATTGAACTCGGCAAGAATTTCGGGATGTATCGCACTGTTTGGGAAGATAAAAGGTACGATGCTAATATTTACGGGACACAACTTGTTAAATCGCTCGTCCCTGACTGTAAATTCGATTTTCCAAAGTCCCTTTGGAATGTCTACGATTGTCTGCGTTCGGTGATAGAAGATGATAAAGAAGCGATTGTTTTAGACTTCTTTGGTGGAAGTGGTACTACCGCTCACGCTGTGTTGGAAGTAAATAAAGACGGTGGCAGTCGAAAATTCATTATTTCTGAGCAAATGCACTATGTTGAAACTGTGACACGCGAGCGCGTTAAGAAAGTTATTGAACAAGATAGTAAAGGTGATTTTATCTATTGTGAACTGATGCAATACAACCAAACCTACATGGACAAAATCCAAGCTGCCCAATCCTCCGAAGAGCTTGTCGCACTCTGGCAAGACATTGCCGAAAACTCGTTCCTGAATTGGTATGTCAACGCTGAAGTCCCAGAAGAAGCCGTAAACGATTTCATCGCCATTGATGACCTTGAGACACAAAAACACCAATTGGTAGAATTGCTGGATAAAAATCAACTCTATGTCAACCTATCCGAAATAGAGGATGTAGACTTTGATGTCAGCGCGCAAGATAAGGCGTTGAATCGGGAATTTTATGAGGAATAGGGTCATTTTTCCACGACGATATTATAGTAAAATTGAGAACTAACGATACACTGCGAACAGGCGCGGTTAGGAAACCTCGTCTACTGGGGCGAAAAGTGTTTATTTATTTTTCACTTTACTATAAACTGAAGTTTAAACAATTTCTATCTATTTCGTGTTGGTTTTCAAATATTTTCCGATGGTTAGAGGCGTAAAATGGGAATTTGTAATTTTTGGGTTTTTGTGTTATACTTCTCCAAACTGGGTCTAGGTGGTCCTACTACGGTTCAACTCTCACTATGCTGAGGTCTCACTCTCGTAGACTGCAGCACCAACTTCCAATAGAGGATAATAAAAAATCTCCGTACATGAGATAGGAAGATGTAAAATGATTAAAAATACTCTCTATGAACGAATGAGTAAAATCCGAGATTTAATCAATATGTCTCGCAAGCAGCACATCTTGTTACAAGATCGTGTCATGTGGCGTATACTATGTGCTGCTATGGATGACATTGAAGATACAGAAAAAATCTTAGAAGATTTTCTTAAGGAAGACTTTGATAGTTCTGATAAAGGCATAGAGTTTTTGCCCACGTATGATGTTTGTGACACTCTTATTGCTCAGCAAACATCAGTTGAAAAACTCCATGAATCTCTCAAAATTCCATATACTAAAGATCCATCATTAGAAAATATCCGACAGATTTGTATTGACACTAAGGAACACTTAAAAAATGAAGGGATCGGAAAAGCACCTATTCCCACTAACATTCCTGACTTAATAGCAAACCAAAAATACATTTTCAGGAAAATTTTAAACAGAGTAATTAACACCTTACGGGATGAAGAATTAGAGCATAGAAGGAAATTTAAGAGTAAAAAACTGTATAGCACCTTTCACATTACATCCTACTGGTTTGAAAAAATATATGACGCTATTTTTTCCGAAGAATCACCCCATGCCTTGATGGTAGGCGGTCATGTCAATTCAATCTTAAGTTCAGTTAATGAGTTTAAAGCTGATCTCAAGGAAAGGGAAGAGCCTGATGACAATATATCTGACATATACGAAAATATTAACTACTCTCTGGAACACATCAAGAAATACTTTTGCAGCAATGAAAATACCCACCTCCAAGAAAAAGATGTCTACATTTTCGCATACTTTGCACGCCGGCAAGTAAAAGAATTGGAAAGTATTGCCCAATATCTAGACGAAAAATATAGCCAGGGACACATTCCATAAGGAGAACACAGTTGAATCAAACAGATTATACTGATGAAGAACATGAACGGTTAAAAAAAGAAAGGTTTCTGGGGGATACAGATGTTGAATCGCGTCTCAACTATAATATTCGGAAAGTTGAGACAGACCTGAAAGAAGATATTCAGAAGGTTGAGACAGACCTGAAAGAAGATATTCAAAAGGTTGAAACAGACTTAAAAGAAAATGTTCAGAAAATTGAGACCGCCCTGGAAAAAGATATTCAGAGAGTTATGGATAGCCATAAGCGGTTAGTAAGTCGCTTGTGGTGGATTGTAGGCATCGGTATTCCAAGTGTTGTTGCAATTGTCGTTGCTCTGATAACTAAAGGAAATTGACATAGTAATAAACTTTGGACAATTTTGTGAGTTTTTTATGATAACTGGATTTATGAACATCTTAGACATTAAACCAACTCTGGCTTCGCACGATAGACAACATCTAACAACACAACAGAAAGTCTAAAATGTCCGAAAAATTTTTATACGATCTCATATTAGAAGAATTCGGAAAACGGACTATCCAAAATACCGAAATTCCGAAGTCTCTTACCGACAACCTCAACCCCGAATTTGAACTCCGTGACTATCAGAAGGAAGCGTTTGCGCGGTTTCTCCTCTGTTTTGAAAATGATTTTCCCGGAGAAGGAAACCCTTTACGTTTTCTATTCAACATGGCAACCGGCAGCGGCAAGACACTCATCATGGCAGGCTTGATTCTCTACCTCTATGAGAAAGGGTATCACAATTTCCTCTTTTTCGTCAACTCCACCAACATCATCGAAAAGACAAGGGACAATTTCCTCAACCCGCGCGCCACAAAATACCTCTTTAGTGAGAGCGTCCATATTGATGGGAAAAAAGTCACAGTGACAGAAGTAGACAACTTTGACGGTGTCAATGAAAACGACATCAATATCTGTTTCACAACGATTCAGCAGCTGCACATTGATATGACATTGGAAAAGGAGAACGCCTTAACTGATGAAAGTTTCGCTGAACAGGAAATTGTGCTGTTAGCAGATGAAGCACACCACATGGCTGCCAGCACAAAGGCTCAGCGAAAACTTTCCGCAAGTTGGGAGAAAACGGCAGAACGTATTTTTAAATCCAATACAGCTAATCTACTCTTGGAATTCACTGCTACGCACGATTATGAAAAACCCGCGATGATAAAGAAGTATCGGAACAAGGTTATTAACCGATATGACCTAATAGATTTTCGGAGAGATAAATTTTCTAAAGAGATAGAGCTTGTGTACTTTGATATGGATACGCAGGCGCGCATGTTGCAAGCACTCATTCTCAGTCAATACAAGCAGATGGTCGCCGCCAAATATAAGATTCCACTTGCTAAACCTGTTATTTTCTTTAAGGAAAAATCAATTCCGCGATCAAAAGAAAGCAGGGAAAACTTTCGTACACTCATTGATGAATTGACTGCAGATCAGATTAACAGTATTCGAGTATCAAAAGTGCCAGCTGTTCAACGCGCGTTCCGTTTTTTCGATGAAAATAATACAAGTGCAGAATTGTTGACACAACAACTGAAATCCGAATTCGGCGAGGACCGCTGTCTCACAGTTAACAGTAAGGAAGAGCGGAGAAACTACCAAATACTGATCAATACACTTGAAGATAAAGATAATAGGATTCGTGCAATCTTTGCCGTGCAACAACTCAATGAAGGATGGGATGTGCTGAACCTCTTTGATATCGTTCGCTGTTACGAAACGCGCGACTCAGGAAAAACGACAATTTCAGAAGCGCAGCTTATCGGACGCGGCGCACGTTATTTTCCTTTTCAGCTGCCAGACCACCCTGACCGATTCCGCCGCAAGTTCGATGAAGATTTTGACAATGAGCTGCGCGTGTTGGAAGAACTCCATTACCATAGCATGCACGATTCGCGCTATATCTCCGAAATCCGTACTGCTCTGGTTAATGAGGGCATGATGGACAGAGACCGTGTCCCTCGAGAAATCAAGCTAAAAGACAAATTTAAAGAGACCGACTTTTATAAAAAAGGGGGCGTTTGGCTTAACAAGCGAGTTAAGAAAAACTATCAGCACATTCAATCTTTTGAGGATTTAGGCGTTACGAAGAAAGATTATACACATCAGGTCGCGACGGGACAAGGAGGTGTTATCACACCATTCAATAATGAAGACACACCCGTTGTATACGATGAGAACCCTCAGGATTTACCGGTGAAAGATATTGAAAAGAACATCTTAAAATCCGCAATTGCCCGCAATCCGTTTTTTACATTTGCAACCCTTAAACTGTATTTCCCGCAATTGACTTCCATACGCGAATTTATCACCTCCAAGGACTATCTCGGTGGCCTGATAATCAACTTGCAAGGTGCTGTGAACGAATTAGGCGTGAACCGTGCAGAGAAATTCGATGCGTGTTGCGGTCTGTTAAATCAAATTGAATCTGAAATCCGCGAACAGATTACAGAGTACGAAGGTACAACACAGTTTCAGGAAGAATATGTCCACGCAGTTTTCACGGACAAACGCATGGAATTTAGTCCCAACAACCTAACTTCTGAGGAGGACCCACAATTCAGACATTTTGCCTCAGTCAGAGACTGGTTTGCTTTTGATACCCTCTACGGTACAAGCGAAGAAAAAGCGTTTGTGCGATTGTTAGACAGATGGATTCAGGAAACGGAAAGAAATTATGAAACCATTTATCTACTTCGTAACGAAGGGCACTTTTCGCTCTATAACTTCTCTGATGGACAAGGATTTCAACCTGACTTTGTGCTATTCTTACGCGAGAAAAACGGGAACGCGCTGTCTTACCAACTTTTCATTGAACCTAAAGGAGAGCATATTGCCGATGGCGACCGATGGAAAGAGGAATTTCTACAAGAAATCTGCACAGAATATCAAAGTAAAGTCTTGACAGAGAATAGCAAATATCGTATCATCGGTGTCCCTTCGTTCTATCGTGAGGAACATGAAAATCAATTCAGAGAGGATCTTGATAACGCGTTGAAAACCATTCCCCAAACGCAAGAACAGGATAACTAAACCC
Organism: Candidatus Poribacteria bacterium; assembly: GCA_009845545.1. GTDB lineage: Bacteria > Poribacteria > WGA-4E > WGA-4E > WGA-3G > WGA-3G. Next base: position 4,513 of record VXZK01000336.1, on the reverse strand, counting down.
CACCTTCACGTTGAATCCTCGTTATCACAACTTCCCGTTTGCCTTCAAGCCTCAACCCTTCCAATTTTCGCTTGACAAATTCTGGAATATATGGAATTATAATACTGTATCTATAAAGAATTCCGTATCTATAATGCAAATTCCAGACTACTATCAAATCTTAGAGATCGGGCGCGATGCTACCGCCCGCGAAATAAAGCGTGCCTATCGGAAACTCGCAAAACGCTACCATCCCGATAAAAATCCGGAGCAGACCGCTTTTGCAGAACAGATGTTCCGAGAAGTCTGTAACGCTTATCATACGCTGCACGACGCGCAGCAGAAATCTGACTATGATCGGACGCTACAGACGATTGAACGGCAGCAAAAAGCAAACGGCGTATATTTCGACAGACTGAGGAGACTCAATCAGAACTACGCTAAGTTAGAATTGCTGTTGCATGCACTGCTCCATCAAAATTATGAAACCGGCATTTCTATGTATGAGCAGCTACGGCATCACTTCCAAGAAATCGGGAAAGAGTGGCGCATCGACGATTTCCTGAGTTACGAAGAGAGCCGAGACTGCGAGTTTCTGATCGCTGAAGCCTACCAGAAGCTTGGGTTTTCTAATGGAGACGCATCTTCCGCTCTTGAACGGCATCGAAAGATTGAACAAGCGATGCTCATGTACGAGTCCTTACTGTCCGCCGAGGCAAAACGCCCTTGCTTCAAACACTTTATTCAAGAAGTCAAAGAACGCCTTAAATTCATCTATCTCTACCACTTCAGCATTGAAGGTTACGACCAAACGTGCCATATTCCGTTGACGAAGATTCGCGCGCTCAGACTCCCGAAACGCGAGACCGCTTGGATGTACAAAAAAATCGCCGAATTCTATGTTGAGATTGATCGGTTCCCGGAAGCACGAACTGTGCTGAAGATGGCGTTTGAACTGCAACCCCATCTCACGGGTGCGAAAAAAATCTGCCAAACCCTAAATATGGGATGACATTAACTATCGGCTGCCAATAAAATGGGCGAACTCTTTACTGATAACCGACAACCGATAACTGACAACCACTCAAAAGGAAATCCTAATGCGAAAAGAGGTACGCTGGGAACGGATGTTCCCTGACGAATTAGAAGCCGCGTTCAACGCATGTCCCGCCGTCTATTTCACCTACGGACTCTGCGAACCGCACGGACCGCAAAATACTGTTGGGTTGGATGCACTCAAGGCGCATGCGATTGCTTGCCGTACGGCGCACGCACACGGCGGCATCGTCGCACCGCCCGACTATTGGCACATCCATGAACACGGCATGTATGCGAATTGGGCATACCGGAATGTTGGCGAAGCACGGAGCTGGCTCACCGCTATGCCGGCATGGCAACATTTCAAAAATGTCTGCTACCACGTCCGCGCCGCCGATGCACTCGGATTCCACGCAGCCATCTTTTTGACAGGACACTACGGTCCCAATTGGCAAGACCTCAAGACACTTCTCGCCTTAATCCAACCGCATTTCGCCATGCGACTTTATGGACTTCCCGACTTTGAAGCAAACACACCCGGTTTCGACCAACAAGGAAACGGCGGAGATCACGCCGGCAGAGTTGAAACTTCGCTCCTCTGGGCACTGGAACCAGAATGCGTTGACATGTCCCGGATGCCCGCAGCAGACGCTGAAGGACCACACTTCGCTATGGGGTCAAACGCTTCCGATTCCGACCGGCGCATCGGTGAACGGATGGTGAACGATGAAGTCACTTGGCTCGGAAAAAAGATGAACGCGTTGATGGAAGATTACAAAGCACTGAATATTTCTGAACGCCAACCTATCACTTTTGAGGAAGTTGAACAGATATGGACAGAAACCGTATCACCCGCCTTGAAAACCTTTGAAACGATGAAAAATCCAGACGAATCACCACCGGAAGATTCGCAATGGTTTCGACAGTGCAAACTTCCGGAACTCCCATAAGAGAGGACATCACATGGAAACGACAAACACGCAACTCGCTGAAAATTACCGAAAAAACGGATTTTTGACAAGCATTCCTATCGCTGATGCCTCTGAGGCAACACGCTACCAGCAGGCTTACAATGCATTAGAAGCAGAAGTTGGCAAAGAAAAATGCGAAATCGGTCTCATTGACTGGCATTTTGACTACCAATTTATCTGGGAACTCGCGACACATCCAAAAATTGTGGATGTCATCGAGGCACTCATTGGCCCCGATGTTATGTTGTTAGCGACACACTTTTTCTGTAAATACGGACCGCGTGAGAAGTTCGTCGCATGGCATCAAGATGTAACCTATTGGGGACTTGAACCGCCAGATGCGATTACCGCTTGGTACGCCATAGACGACAGCGACACAGGCAACGGCTGCATGCAGGTGATCCCCGGCAGCCATCAGCGCGGTATACAAGAACACGGAAAATCAAAACAGGAAGGCAATCTGTTAAGCATCAATCAGGAAGTACCTGTTACCGAAGCGGAAGCAGAGACCGCTTTTGACCTGGTATTGAAAGCCGGTGAAATGTCTATCCACCACGGACAGATGATACACGGAAGTCTACCGAATCATTCTACGCGTCGGCGATGCGGGTTAACCGTTCGCTACATAGCCCCATCGGTGAGACAGGCAGATGAGAATTCGTTGAAACGTCCTTGGAAACCGATCCTGCTGCGCGGCGAAGACCGGTACGAGAATTTTACGACCATGCCGAACCCCTTTCCGCTTCATGGGTAGTCGTAGACATCTGCACACCATCACAGAAAACAGGCAAGGAACCAAATGAACGCTCATATCTACGATACAATCGTCATCGGTGCGGGCGGGATGGGGAGTGCGACTGCATATCATCTCGCTAAATCGGGTGCTAATGTGCTGATTTTAGAACAGTTCCAGCGTGGACACACCTTCGGCAGTTCACACGGTCCAACCCGTATCATCCGTTTCTTCTATGATAAAGCCTTCTATACTGAATTGATGAAAACCGCATACGCCGAATGGCGCGACCTCGAATCCGCATCGGCGAAGTCCCTGCTTTTCATTACAGGGAGCGTGTGTCTCGGTGCAAGCGGGAATCCGTACGGACGCACGGCGCGGCAGAGTTTAGATGCTGCTGGCGTTGAATCCGAATGGTGGAGCGCGACGGAATTGGCAGAACGTTTCCCACAGTTCCGGGTGTCGAACGATATGGACATCCTCTATCAGAAAGACACCGGTTTCCTCTACGCTTCCGAGTGTGTCGCCACGCACTTGCAATTAGCTGAACAATACGGGGCAACAGTCCGAGAAGCATCCCCCGTAACCGACATTGATTGGCAAGCAGATGTTCCGACTGTCCGCACTGAAAGCGACCTATTTTACGGCAGGAAAGTCGTCGTGACCGCAGGTGCATGGACAGGGAAACTCCTCGCAGAATTGGAGCTGCCGCTCACCGTTACAAAACAACAGGTGTGCTACTACCAACCGACAGACATGAATCTTTTCCAACCAGATCAATTCCCTGTTTTCACAGAAGCGACAGTAGATGGCGAATTCCTCTACGGTATTCCGGCATTTGGCACTGGTGTAAAAATGGCACGCCACGGAAAAGGGCAAATCGTTTCCGCTGATACATGCGAACGCACTCCGGACGCTGATTACATGGCACATATAGACGCATACATACAAGAACGCATCCCGGAACTCGGAAAAACCACACACGCCGAGGTGTGCCTCTACACCGAAACCCCGGACGAAGATTTTATCATCGACAGACACCCGCACTGCCCAGATGTGTTGGTTGCTGCCGGTTTTTCAGGACACGGTTTCAAGTTTTGCTCCCTTGTCGGGCGCATGATGAGCGAACTCGCCATGAATGGCGAAACCGATTTTGACATCCACCCATTTCGTATGGACCGGGAACCGAATCCCACAAGCGGTGTCACGAGACTACAATCGTAACGATAGGACTTACGCGGTTTTGACCGTAGTAGTCTTTCAATGTTGAACCTAAGGAGATTTACTTTATGAAAACGACACTCTCAATGATTCTTATTGTGTGCTTTGTGATAATTACTTCTACGCCGAACACCTTCGCCCAAGATTCACCACAATGGCATTTGCCTGAAGGGGCAAAAGCGAGACTCGGTAAAGGGACTATAGGGGAGATAGCATATTCACCGGACAGCACACGTCTGGCGGTAGCGAGTTCTATCGGTATCTGGATATACGACGCACAGACCGGTGAAGAACTTGATCTGTTTGTTGGACATACGGACTGGATCAGTAGCGTGGCGTATTCACCGGATGGCAACACGCTCGCTTCGGGGAGTTGGGATAACACCGTCCGTTTGTGGGACACACACACAGGTGAACACATCCAAACACTCACAGGACATACGGGGCTGGTCATTAGCATAGCGTATTCGCCGGATGGAAACGCACTCGCTTTGGGAAGTTTGGATGACCCCACCATCCGTTTGTGGGACGCACACACAGGCGAACATCTCCGAACACTCACAGGACATAC
>VXZK01000282.1 GCA_009845545.1 Candidatus Poribacteria bacterium | reverse complement strand
TTACCAGTGGGTTGGCAAACACGCCACCAAGCAGTGGCGCTGGTAATGTTTGCCAGTGTGATAGTATTAATTATCCTACATTTTTACCACATTTGTCAAACCTTTTTTTGACACAACTATAGGCGGTGTCTACATCCCCGCCCTAAAGGACGGGGGTTTGACACCGAAGATTATGCTAAAAACTTATAACTTATAACTAATGACTCCGCGTTTCAATATTCACGTTCAACGAAAAAATGGATTAAAGATAAAAACAGCTGTTTTGCTTGTCCATCACGGAGATGGGTAAAATTATTCTTGAACCTGCCAGCAGCTTCCTGTAAGAGTGCCTGAGACCGCCGTTGCGCGTACGTAATAGATTTATATTTCAGCATCAACTGGAGTACACTTTCAACCTCTGCTTCGGTTTTTTCTTCACGCGGACGTGCCATAATGTCAATCACATGCTGTGCTTCGGTAGCGGTACAGGCATTGATAAGGTGGATGAGAACGAGGGTGCGTTTGCCCTCACTAATATCACCGGCGATCTCTTTTCCGTACCTACCGACATCACCGATTAGGTTCAGGACATCGTCTTGAATCTGGAAAGCGACTCCAATCTCTTTACCGAGTTCGACGAGTCCATCTATTTCTGTTTCACTGGCACCGCCGATGATTGCTCCGACGCGGCATGGCGTGATGCAGGTATACCAAGCAGTCTTTTGTATGCACATCGTCAGGTAGTCGTCTTCGGCGAGATTCCATCGGTTATCGCTGACCCAACTCAATTCGATGTGCTGTCCTTCAACAACTTGGTTACTGAGTTGTATAAATTCAGATAAAATGCGGAAAGCGAGTTCGTGCCCAAGAATTTCGGTGTTTCGGTGCAGCATTTCCCACATCTTGCAGTGGAGCGCATCCCCAACATTGATCGCCATCGGAATCCCATGCTTTTGATGAAGGCAGGGTTCACCTCTGCGGAGTTCGGACCCGTCTTCAATATCGTCATGGATGAGGAGCCAATTCTGGAGGAGTTCAAGAGAGGCAGCAGTATTGACGGCGCGCTGTGGATCACCGCCGAACGCTTCACACATCAGCATGCAGAGCGCGGGACGCAACCCTTTCGCGGCGCGGCGTGGATAATCTAACATCATCTGGTACAACTGATGCACATCCGGTTGCTCATGAGCAGTCGGGAGAAAATCAAAGATACAGGCATCAACCTTACTTTTAATATCGCTGAGGTACGTAGTGACAAGGTGTTTTGTTGGTGAGATATCTTGTCCGTTTTTCTGCATTGCTTCCCTTACATTTTGCGCCGTTTTCTTACTTCACTCAGCCCTCCTAAATTTCCTCGGGTCCTTGAAGCACAAACGCCAGATTCTATCAAGCGTCGGTTTACAAATTTTGCTTTAAAATTATACCATACTCTGCGGTGAAAATCAAATTTTTCGTTGAGAAGGATTTAAGCGAGAAAGGTTTATTATTCCTGCGGTTTTTGTACCGCAAACTGTATGAAGATTAACAATTAGTTTGCCGGAAAGTGTCAGCCGCAATATAGTGAAATTTGTTCGGCACAGATCACAATCTAACAGATCGTGGTACAAAGAGTGTTCATTTGTAAACACTCTGACGCTCTTCGTTCACAGCACTTTTACACTTCATCTAAATCAATGGCGACGAATCGGTATCCGAGGGGTTTTATCCGTTCAACTAAGGTTTCTCGCAATTGAAGGGCACGCGCGAATTGGGCATCCGAGACCTGTATGCGTAAGACAGGATCGTGGTCAAAGAGTGACACATTTTCTATCTGGAATTCGTGCAGGATCTGTTCGATTTGCGTGAATGCTGCAGAACTGTCATCTTGCAGCGGCGTGTTATCTTTTTCCATCTCAGGAACGTCGCCTCCAATCGCTACCCGCCATGAATCCACCATCAACAAAGACCATCTGCCCCGTCACAAAGTCCGAAGCGTTAGAGGCGAAGAAGATCGTTAAACCTGCCAGGTCCTCAGGCTCGCCCCACCGATAGGCGGGTGTCCGATTGAGAATCCATTCATTTCGATTGTCCTCACGTGCGGGGGCAGTCATCTCTGTTCTGATGAAGCCGGGGGCGATGCCGTTCACCTGAATGTTGTGTTCCGCCCATTCCACAGCGAGAAGTTTGGTTAATTGGAGCAGCCCACCCTTCGCCGCTGTGTAGGCGACACTTGTTGGCAGCCCGATTGCTGAGGTAAGCGACAAAGTATTGATGACCTTGCCTGACTTCTCCTCTTTCATGACATTGCCACAAGCCTTCGCGAGAAAGAACGCGCCTTTTAGATTGACATCTGTGACGAAATCCCAATCTGCTTCGGTGAATTCCAGCGCAGGGTTTCGGACATTGACCCCGGCGTTGTTAACGAGTACATCAAGTCTACCGAAAGTTTCCACGGTCTGTGCAACAAGCGCGTCAATTTCTGTGAGGTCGCTGACATCCGCCTGAATCGGAAGGAGCTTTCTGTCGGTTGCGTTAGCAATCCGTTCAGCGATGGGTGTCAGCGTCTCTATTTTTCTGCCTACAATCACGAGATCTGAACCAGCACCGGCAAGCCCTTCCGCCATTGCGAGCCCAATACCGCGACTCGCGCCCGTAACGATGCTCACCTTACCGTCCAATTGAAATTGCTGGATCATCCCTATAGCAGATTTTTGGTTCATGTTTTGACTCCAATCTCAGGTGTGATTATTCGGCTGGACCATCCTGTTTTACATATTGGTGCAATAGGTCCGTATCAACCACCTTTATTTTCCCGTTGTGCTCCTCTGCAAGAGAAACAAGTAGTTTCGCACCCGGTGAACGTTTTATGTTAATCTCAAGCGCAACCACATAGATAACAGCGTTATTGACATTCTTTTCGCGGACTTTTTCAAGAATCACGTCTTTATTGACTTCAATAGGGTAGTTGGGGCTCGTTGTAGGAAGTCCATCTGTTATCAAAACGATAATAGATGGATCAAGGTCTAATGCGACTTCAAGCGCAGTAAGAATATTTGTATTATTATTTCCCTGAATGCTTTCAGGTGTAAATTTATCAAGGTATCTCAAGGTGCGTTCCATACTTGCAGCATTCGCGGGTAGCATCTTCTGGCTCATCGCTCTTGCCGTTGTCGAGAACGTTATCAAGTTCAGGGTGTCCTCACTTCCAAGCATTAACACAGAATCTTTGAGAGCATTGACAGCAAGAAAAAGTTTTCTCAATCCGGCTGCCTGCATACTTGCTGAGACATCAAGGCAGTAAATAACATCTTTAGGACCGCCGAATTCATTGAGGAAGTCGATGATGCCGAGGCGGTCAGAGGTGCCGGACTTTCCACCACCGCCGAGGAGTCCATCACCGCCCCCCTGTCCGTCTCCACGGAATCGCCCCATTCCGTCGCCCTTTGCCCGGACTCTGCCGGTAACGAGCCCCCGTCCATCGGTTTGTCCAGGTTGGGCAATTAACCTGCTGAGATTTGAGGCTTCCGCATCGCGTAATTTAGCATCCGTCATGACATCCGGCACAATCTCACTCACAGGTGCTTTGTTGACTTCGACGTCTTCAAGGACAACGCGCGGGCTGAGCTTGACCACTTCATCCATCTTGTTCCGAGCGGATTCAATTTTCCGCTCCATGGCATCTCTGGCGAGTTTCTCGCTTGGATCATACATTTTCTTCGTGAGTGGGGGTTTAGGTTTCTGCTTTCGCTTCTTAGGTGCCTCAGGATCATTAAGCAAGTCAACAGCAAGCACATCCGTATCTTCCTGGGCGAGCTGATTCGTTGGCAGGAACAGGTAGACAATAAGGATAATGAAGTGTAGGATAAGTGACAATAAGATGACAGATCGCATCCGATTCTTACGGCGTTGTGCCTCAATCCGCCAGTTCATGAGTTGATTTAGCACGGTTCAGTCCTCCGGGTTTTGTTGCCTTTTGATGTATATATGTCGTCAATTTGTGGTACTTATGTTTCCGATGTAACATGTTTATTTTCAAAAGATAGAATCCACGTTTTGCCTTCGGGTGTTAGTTCATAATAGGTATGATTGCGGTGCTTGATCCATTTGCCTTTGACGATATTCTTACGATAATGGATTATTCGACCTTCAACACGCTTTAAGCCGCCGAGTTCTCTCAATTTGCGGTGCCGTTGGTGCATCTCCTCAAGCGGGATTCTTAAGGCTTCAGCGACAACAATAGAATAATCCATACCGAACTCTTGATGATGTTTGAGAATAAAATAATCGGTCTCATCAATTTCATCGAATTCAGGCGCGATTGTAAAGGAATCCACCGATTTTTCGGTTGCCTGAATCTCATCCCACGCGACTGCTAATAACCGTTCCGGTCGTAAACCTTGCACTGCATTACAAGTCGTGTGATGGACAGTGATAGTGCCATCTTCCTTGAAATAGCCGGTAATCGGGTCCTTCTCTTGTGGGCGGCAGCATTTGGCGATTTTGTAGGTGAGTTCAGGTGTCATATTTATATCCCGTTATCTTATCGGAAGATCGCGAGCAAAACTCGCTCCTACAGAAAAACTAAACGCCTCTAACCACATCACATGATTACTTTTGTGATTTCTCTAATGCCCGATATCCGATGTCGCTCCGTGTATGTGCCTTATCAAAGTGAATTGCAGAAACACCTCGATATGCCTGTTGGATTGCATTGTGTAATCCGTCAGCGACAGCTGTGACACCTAACACTCGACCGCCAGCCGTGAGAATGTTTTCACTCTCTTGCTTTGTGCCAGCATGAAAGACGGTAACGCCCTCAATTGTATCGGCATCTTCGAGTCCTGTGATAACCTGACCAGTTTCGTACGGGTCGGGATACCCACCGGAAGCCATAACGACACATGCTGCTGCTTCGTCATGCCATTGCACGTCAGCGTGCTGTTCAAGGGTCCCATCAATGCAAGCAATCAGCAAAGGCACCAAGTCGCTTTTGAGGCGCGGTAAGAGGACTTGCGCCTCTGGATCCCCAAAACGGCAGTTGAATTCGAGTACTTTTGGGCCGGCATCGGTAATCATCAATCCGACGTAGAGTACCCCTTTGAACGGGCTGCCGATAGCCGCCATTCCGTTGACAGTGGGGTAAACGACGTGATTCATGACATAGTCGTGCAATTCTGGTGTGATAACAGGTGCGGGAGAATACGCGCCCATGCCACCCGTGTTCTTACCCTTATCACCATCATGGGACATCTTGTGGTCCTGTGAACTAACAAACGGGAGGCAGTAGGTGCCATCAGTGAGGACGGTAAAAGAGGCTTCTTCGCCGATTAATTCTTCCTCAATCACAACGCTATTGCCTGCGTCGCCGAATGCTCTATCCACCAAAATCGTTGTGACGGCTTGCAACGCCTCCTTGAAGGTGCGTCCGGGGATAACCCCCTTTCCTGCAGCGAGTCCGTCTGCCTTGACGAAAACCGGTGCGTTATAATCTTCGATATAAGCCATCGCTTTTTCGATGTCCGTAAATGTCCGATGTGCTGCTGTAGGTATTCCGTTTTTCTCCATCAGCTGCTTGGCAAAATCTTTACTGGCTTCGAGCCGTGCTGCCCGTTTATTGGGTCCAAATGCTTTAAGCCCGCGCTCTTGAAAGATATCAACAATGCCTTCAGCCAACGGATTTTCAGGTCCGACAATAGTCAACCCGATGTTTTGAGATTCTGCCCAGTCCGCCAACTCAGTAAATTGATCCGGCATCGGAATGATTTCCGAGATTTGTGCGATGCCGGCATTACCGGGGGTGCAATATATTTTTTCGACGTGTTGGCTCTGGGCAATTTTCCAGACGAGTGTATGTTCGCGTCCACCTTGCCCGATAACCAGAATTTTCATGCCACATATCCTTTTTGATTGTATTGTATCACAATATGTTCGGAAAATCAAGGATTTTAAGTTAGGTAGAAAAATAAGGACAGATATGTTATACTTAATTGATCCATTTCAAACCCTTGGTTATAGGTAAACAAGAAATCAATAATGCGCAACATACAGCCTCGAGAAATAGAAGTTTACGAGACCGGAAACGGACGTGAACCTTTCACGGAATGGTTTAACACAATTCGAGATACAAGAGCACAGAGCAGAATTCGGTCCCGACTTGCCTCTCTTGAACACGGCAATTTTGGGGACTACCGATCTGTCGGTGGTGGCGTTTTTGAACTCCGTATCCATGTCGGGGCAGGCTATCGTGTCTATTTCAGTGAGATAGATAACACAATCGTCCTTTTGCTCTGTGGCGGCGACAAGGCATCACAAACGCGGGACATTCAACGTGCAAAAACCTATTGGTTAGAATACAAGGAGACCCGAAAATGAGAAAATACCGAAAATGGAGAGATATTCTAATAGAACAACTCACCGCTGACCCAACAGCTGCTATTGGATTTCTCCAAGCAGTCATGGAAGATTACCAAGTCTTCAGGAATTCCGCCGCTGTGGTGAGTGCGGTTCAGGCAGTTATAGAATCGCAAGGCGGAATTGCCGAGATTGCCAAACGCACCAATATGGATCCGCAAACCCTTACGGAAGTGCTATCCAGCGAAAACGCTCCACGGGTTGATACACTTACGACTATTCTTACTGCGCTGGGGTGTCGGCTTGCCATTGAACCGCTAAAAGCCGAGGACTGTGATGCGGAGCACTCGGGCGTGGATGCTTCAGTTGCCCCGATAAAGAGCACCAAAGCTGAGATAACACTTGCTAGGGATAATAAATAGAAGCACTTTCGCCACTACACGAATCACTAATGCGTAACACACATCCACGAGAAATAGAAACTTACCGAAGGCAAAATGGACGTGAACCTTTCACGGAATGGTTTAACGCAATTCAAGATACAAGAGCACAAACCAGAATTCGAGGACGACTTGACAGGCTTGAAAAAGGGAATTTTGGCGACTGTGCATCTGTTGGCGGTGGTGTGTTTGAGTTGCGTCTCCACTTTGGACCAGGCTATCGCGTCTACTTTGGTGAAATGGATAGAACAATCGTCCTTTTGCTCTGTGGCGGGGATAAGTCAACGCAGACACGGGACATCCAACGTGCAAAAACCTATTGGTTAGAACATAAGGAGAAGCACGAATGAGAAAGTATCGAAAATGGAGAGAGATCGTAATAGAACAACTTGCTGCCAATTGGGATGAAGCACTTGACTATATTCAATTCGCAATGGAAGAATACCAGGTGGACGGTGACACCGAAGTATTTCTGTTAGCACTCTACACCTTTGTAGAATCGCAAGGTGGGGTTGCAGAGGTTGCCAAACGCACCAGCATGGATCCGCAAACCTTGTCGAAAATCCTTTCAAGCCAAGAAGTTCCACACTTTGACACCTTTGTAGCTATTCTCAAGGCACTTGGATGCCGACTTTCGATCGAACCCCTAAATGATAAGGAAACTATACCTGATATCGAACTCGCCATCAATACCGAAAGCCCGCAACTCAGCAACGAAGAGACTCAATTATCTGAATCAGATTGATCTCAATAATAGAGGAATTAATAATGGCTGAACAACACCATGAACTCGCTCACGTTTTTACTGAGGCTTCGCAGGCTGTTAACGACGCCCGCGGTGGCACTCCGCGTGATCTGAACACACCGTATACTTTTCCGGGTTATACTAAAGCAGAATGGACCGAAAAAGCTGCGGCATTGCGTCAGCAGATTCGCGTCGCCAACGGTTTAGTTCCAACACATGAACCGACTCCGCTGAATGCCGAGATCTTTGGAAAAATTGAGCGGGAAGATTATAGCGTGGAAAAGGTCTATTTTGAACCGTTTCCGGGCTTCTTCACAACTGGAAATTTGTATCGTCCCCTCGGAAAAACTGGACCGTTTCCGGGGATTGTGAGTCCGCATGGACATTGGGGACGCGGTAGACTTGAAAATATTGAACGCGGTTCAATCCCCGGTCGTTGTATCAACTTCGCCAAGCAAGGTTATGTCATCTTTGCCTACGACATGCTCGGTTATAACGATAGCGGCAAACAGATTGAGCACGGCTACGGTGGTGCGCGCGAAGGTCTCTGGGGCTTGAGCGCGATGGGACTCCAACTCCAGAACAGCATCCGCTCGATTGACTTCTTAGAGAGTTTACCGGACGTGGACAGTGAACGTATCGGGTGTACAGGTGCGTCGGGGGGTGGCACCCAAACCTTTATCTTGACAGCAGTTGATGAACGCATCAAGGTCTCGGCACCGGTTAACATGATCTCTGCGACGATGCAAGGCGGCTGCCTCTGTGAAAACGCCCCGAACCTGCGCTTAGATGCCAGTAATATCGAAATCGGCGCGTTGATGGCACCGCGTCCACTCCTACTCGTCTCTGCGACAGGTGACTGGACAGTGAAGACACCGACTGTTGAATACCCCGCCATCCGAAGCATCTATGCACACTTTGACGCAGAAGATAAGGTGCATCAGGTTCAGGTAGATGCAGAGCATAACTATAACCGAGAGAGTCGTGAAGCGGTGTATGCGTGGTTCGCCAAATGGTTTTTGGAGGCAGAGGACGCTTCAGCGTTCACGGAGGTTGCATTTCAGGTTGAGCCGGATGCTGCGTTATTGGTCTTTTCGGAGCGTGAGCTGCCCGCACACGCGCTGAAGCAGGAAGATTTTCTACCGGCTTGGGTATCTCGTTCTCAACAAGCACTCAAAAATCTGAAACCGACGAATGAGACAGCGCTTCGGACGTTCCATGAAGAGATGGAAAGCGGATTGCAATACGCGCTCGGGCTCCAAGTTCCAAAGATCACGGATGTAACGCTTGTTGAACCGGAGGGTGCGTTTCCGACGACCTATCAAGTGAACCTTTCTGCAAGACATCTCGTTATCGGTAGAAAAGGTGTCGGTGATATGATCCCTGCCGTCTTGTTTAGTCCAGAGCCACAGGTCGGACACGATCCTGTTGTGTTGATCGTTCATCCAGAAGGTAAGGAGCAGTTGATTGATGCGGAGACAGGTGAACCGTCACGTCTCATCACGGACTTACTCGCTGCTGACCGGAAGGTGCTACTCATCGATGTTTTTGGTGTGGGTGAACACGCGGATTATGAGAGACCGGAAGATACGTCCTTTTTCACCACCTACAACCGTACCGCTGCAGCACTCCGTGTGCAAGACATCGTAACGACACTGCGTTGCTTTACAGGCAGAGGTGATGTTTCAGAGGTCAATCTCATAGGGATAGGTGAGGCGGGGTTGTGGGGTCTCCTTGCGGCTGGGTTTACCGATGTCAAGAACGTTGTTATAGATACGGATCGATTTGATAACAGTAGCGACGATGCATTTTTAAAGACATTGCCGATACCGAGTATCCGTCGGGTTGGCGATTTTCGGACAGCCGGAACACTCGTCGCGCCTCGCAACTTAATTCTCCACAATACAGGTAATGCGTTTGAGACTGCATGGATTCGCGAGGTGTATAGAAATATCGGTGCAAGCGACAATCTGCTGGTAGCGGAAGATCGGTTGTCTGATGAAGATATTGTCGCGCGGGTAGCATCGGCGTAAGCAACCTACAACTGAAGAGGGTAAGTTGCAGTAGCCAAAAATCTATACAAATAGAGTCAAATTTATAGGGCTTACGCATTTTTTGATGAATCCTACAGAAGTCTTGCAGTAGGCGAGGTTAGGCGAGGTTACTAGAAGAAACACCCTATCAAAAACACCTCGCCTACCTGGAGATTTGCGTAAGTCGTAAAGTTTACGCTTGTAGTTTGCAGGGGTTGGGTAACCCCAAAAAACACCCCTACGGTTCCTTGCATGTACAAATATCGGAGTGATGTATCTCCGGAACGCTCTGCTCTAACGCTGCCTCTAAGGGGGTC
>VXZK01000081.1 GCA_009845545.1 Candidatus Poribacteria bacterium | reverse complement strand
CCGCTACGACATCCCCGCCTTGAAAGGCAAGGTTTTGTAGCGGAAGATTTGATAATATTCTATTTCATGTTGAATGTAATATAAGGTAGTCCGCTCTACTGAATTAGCATACCACAACAAGGTGACGGATATCAAGGAAAAGATTAGTCTCAAGTTCAATCACGTCTGCTCAATCCATTTCTTATACAGGCAAAGTCGTAAACCATGCCAGTGAAAAGCGGCGTTACGCCCAGCGTTCAACGACGACTTTCTTCTGTGTGAAGAAATCTACAGCATCCCAACTCTGACCGTGGAGGTCGCCGAAGAAACTATCTTTCCAGCCGCTGAAGGGGAAGAACGCCATCGGGGCAGCGACACCGATGTTAATGCCGATGTTTCCGATCTCTGCCTCATAACGAAACTTCCGGGCAGATGCGCCGCTATTCGTAAACAGACACGCCATATTGCCGTAGCTGCCGCTATTGATGCGTTCAATTGCATCGTCAATCGTTTCAACATGGATAAGCCCTAAAACGGGTCCGAAGATTTCGGTCTTGGCAATCTCGCCTTCCGGGTTAAGATCGTTGAGGATCGTTGGACGGATGAAATTACCGTTTTCACCACCGGAGATGCTTGGATACCGACCATCAACAAGCAGCTGCGCCCCTTCATCAGCCCCTGCCTGAATTAACCCCTCAATCCGCTTCCTGCTTTCGGCAGTGATAACGGGTCCCATTTCGACACCTTCCTCCAATCCGTTTCCGACAACGCGATCGGTAGCGGTATCGGCGATGGCTTCTGTGAACCAGTGTCTCGCATCACCGACAGTGAGGGCCACGGATGCCGCAAGACACCGTTGACCGGCACACCCGAAAGCACTCTCTGCTGTAGCGTTCACAGTAAACTGTGGGTCAGCATCTGGCAGCACAATCAGTGGGTTTTTCGCACCGCCTTGGCACTGTACGCGTTTCCCGTTCGCGGCGGCTTTCGCATAGATGGCTTTTGCGGTTGCAGTCGCACCGACAAAACTAATGCCGCGGATATCCGGATGTGTTAAGATGGCATCCACAGTCTCCTGCCCGCCATTAACAAGATTGACCACACCTTTAGGCAATCCTGTCTGCTCAAGCAGTTGGAACACCTTTTGCATCGTGAGCGGTACTTTTTCGGAGGGTTTGACGATGTAGGTATTGCCACAAGCAATTGCATAAGGTAAAAACCAGAAAGTAATCATCCCTGGGAAGTTAAAAGGCGCGATCGCAGCACATACACCGACAGGCTGACGGATCATGAATTCATCAATACCGGTGGCGATATCCTCTAAGTTCGTGCCTTGCATGAGCGTCGGGATGCCGCACGCCACCTCAACGTTTTCAATAGCACGTCGCATTTCGCCTTTTGCCTCGTCAAGCGTCTTACCACACTCCAAGGTAATCGTTCGCGCGATGTCGTCAATGTTTCCTTCCAAGAGATTTTTCAAGGCAAAGAGGTATTGAACGCGTTGAACGGGCGGGGTGCGTCGCCATTCGTGGAGTGCTTCGGCAGCAGCGGTGGCAGCTTGATGCACATCTTCAGCGGGTGAAAGCGGGACTTGGGCAAGGACTTCCCCAGTTGCTGGATTCGTAACGTCAAGCAGTTCACCCGTTGCTGATTTTTGCCACGTGCTATCAATATAGTTCGATAGGGGTGTTTGGACTTCAGGCATCAGCGTACCTCCATTAATTTTGGCATTAGTTTTTGTTTCCAAAGAGTTCAAGTACCTTCAACTGATTTATCGCGGCGAAGATCTGCGGGTCATGCATCAACTCGTCCTGAGATGTTTCCGTAATCTGAGCGAGTCCGTATTTAATACCGAGATCCCTGAGAACAATTTGCTCTTCAGCAAGTGCGTCGCTTAAGCGTTGGTAACTCCGTAGCAGCTTTCCGGCTTGTAGGTCGTCGCGAGCGGCATGTTCAGCAGCAGTGAGTTTCTCTAACACATCGTCTCCATTTTTTTCTACAAAGGTTTTAAGCTTCTGGTGATCTTGGAGTTTCGACCGCAGCATCCCCTCTTCAGACCGACTAAATCCTTCTGTCTCGACATCGGGAATAATACCGACCTTGTCAATATCAACGCCGTTGGGTGTATAGTAACGCGCAACGGTGAGTTTCACAGCAGCTTTTGAATTCCGCAACTGAAAGACCCGTTGGACGGATGCCTTGCCGAAGGTTTTATCGCCCATGACAAGCCCGCGCCCATGATCTTTTACGGCACCCGCAACGATCTCAGAGGCACTTGCGCTCCCATCATCGACGAGTACAATCAGTGGAAAATGTTCTCTTTTTATACCTTTTGCCACGAAGTCCTCACGGGAGTCAAGTCCTTTACTATAAACAACGAGTTGACCGGGTGTCAGGAAATCGCTTGCGATATCAACAGCTGAAGAAAGTAGACCGCCCGGATTTGATCGGAGGTCAAGGATAACTCCACGGACATTCTTCGCCTTGAACCCAGCGAGCGCATTATCAACATCATTTGCTGTCGTCTCAAGGAATTGATTGATTTTGATGTATCCAATGTTATCGCCGATAACATCGTGTTCGACACTGGGGATCCGGATGATCTCACGGGTAATGGTAAGTTCAAGTGGACGGCTTTCGTTCTCACGCACGATTGTGATAGAAACATAGGTCCCGGGTTCACCGCGAAGTTGATCTACAGCATCGCTCAAGGAAAGTGGCATCGTCGATTCATCTTCAATGTGAGTGATAATGTCCCCATTCTGAATGCCAGCCAACGCAGCAGGGGAACCTTTAAAAGGCGTAATGACAGTCAACATGTCTTCACGAATACCGATGACCATACCGAGTCCAGCGTACTTCCCTTGGTTCTGGGTCTGAAATTCAAGATAATCTGGAATAAATTGACTGTATCGATCTAATTCGCGAAGCATCCCCTTGATTGCCCCCTCTATGACCTCTTTACTATCTGGGGTATCCAGATGCGATTGTTGGACATAAGCCAGGATATCTGAAAAGAGCGCGATGCCTTCCAACAATTCATCGTCAACCGTCTTTCCTGTCTCTTCCGAACTCCAACTGAGTGGCAAGAACATGCCGACCAGAAATATAGATAACAGAATGTGAAAAGAGATTTTAGCTGAGGTATGCGGGTTTCCAGATCGTATCATTAGCAGTTTCATTGTTTCTCCCTCCTGCAGGCATGTTTCTATCGCGTTTTGGAAGTGCGCGATTGGAAATCAATCTGCAGAGACATGGAATCTATGTAAATCAGAATTAATAAAACAAGTTTCGTAATCGTTGAATATTTGGAATGCGAAAAGCGATGAAGGCCGCGACTGCCCCATAAAGCAGGTCAATACGACTCATCCGTGTCTGCATCAATTCCCAAACAGACTGTCCCTTGAAAAGTGTCGTTGCGATAGGCATCGCTTGCTCTAACGACATATTATTCTCTTGACGGAGTTGCTCCGCGATTTGTGCGACTGCATTCCACTGAACATCCAGATATTTTCCGATAAAGATACCGAGTACCGCAAAAACCGCAGCACCGATGCCGACAATACGCCACGCAGTTTTCGTGTCTTGTGGCAGGGTTCGGCTGCCTGTCAGGAGCATTCCTGCGCCGGTAAATACACCGATACTGATGGCAACGAAGCCTGCGGTATGTCCCGTCCACTGGCTATACTTTGCCCAAAGTACACCCCCAAGTATTGCGCCAAGGAGTCCACCCAGCGGGGCTATCACGGTGTTCATTTTAAACAGCTCCATTCGTCTGAATTTGCGGTTTCTGTCGATGGTGTTCGGTATTCTGTTCAAAAGTATAGGCAACTCGTAGGACTTTCTCTTCTGCGAAAGGTGCGCCGAGGAGTTGCAATCCGACCGGCAGCCCGCTTTGGACGAAGCCGCACGGTACAGAGATACCGGGTAACCCGGCATGACTTGCAGGCGTTGTCATCACATCAGAAAGATACATCTGTAACGGGTCTGCGGTCCGCTCTCCTATTTTGAACGCTGGTGTAGGCGAGGTCGGTGTAGCAATAACGTCAACCTTCTCAAATGCGGCATCAAAATCAGATTTGATCAGCGTCCGTGCTTTTTGTGCTTTTTTGTAATAAGCATCTTGATAACCTGCGCTGAGTGCAAAAGTGCCGAGCATAATCCGACGTTTCACCTCTTCACCAAATCCTTCGCTTCGCGTCTTTTTGTACATACCGATAAGGTCTTTGGGGTTTTCGTTGCGGTATCCATAACGAACACCATCGTATCTTGCGAGATTCGCACTCGCTTCAGCGGGGGCAATGATATAGTAGGTCGCGATTGCATACTCCGTATGTGGCAACGATATTTCTTCAACGGTCGCCCCGAGGCTTTCAAGCACAGCAGTCGCACGCTGAACGCTATCTGCAATTTCTGTGTCCAATGCCGGTGTGAAATACTCTTTCGGCACACCGATTCTTAAGCCTTGGACATCGTTGATGAGACCCTGCGTAAAATCTGGCACAGGCACATCGACAGAGGTTGCATCCATCGCGTCGCTGCCACAGATAGCGTTGAGTAACAACGCACAATCGGTGACATCTTTGGTAAATGGGCCGATCTGGTCGAGTGAAGAAGCAAAAGCGACGAGTCCATAGCGAGAGACACGTCCATACGTCGGTTTCATGCCAACGACCCCGCAGAGTGCAGCGGGTTGCCGAATCGAACCGCCAGTGTCTGAACCGAGTGAACAGATCGCCGTATCCGCGGATACAACTGCGGCGGAACCGCCACTTGAACCGCCAGGGATAGTGTCCAGGTTCCACGGGTTATGCGTAATCTGATATGCTGAGTTCTCGGTAGAAGAACCCATCGCGAACTCGTCCATGTTCGTTTTACCGACCATGACAGCACCGTGCTCGTGGAGTTTTGCCATGACAGTCGCATCATAAGGCGGCACAAAATTCTCAAGGATTTTAGAGCCACAGGTTGTCCGTACCCCTTTGGTACATATCACATCTTTAATTGCGATCGGGATACCCGCGAGCGGTGGCATCTCGTCTCCGTTTTGAAATCCCGCGTCGGCATGGCTCGCCTGCTCCAAGGCGGTGTCCTGCGTCAACGTCAGGTAGCCTTTGACATGCGGCTCCACTTCAGCAATACGCGCATAGACAGATTCCGTGAGTTCCACAGCAGTGATCTCACGCGATTTGAGCTTCTCATGTAAAGCATGTGCCGTCAATTCGTAAAGCGACATTCAGTTTTCCTTATTTCTAACTATTTTAGTGGCTGCGGTCAACGACTCTGGGAACGCCGAAGTATCCTTCTTCAGCTTCAGGTGCATTATCAAGGACTTCTTCGCGCGGATAGGAAGGCTTGACAACATCGGGTTTGGCGACATGCGCTGCCCCCTCTTGCGATCCCATGATGAAAACTTGGTGCGGATGGATGTGCGATGTCGGTGGCACATCATCTGTCTGAAGTTCATTCAATTTCCCGATATACTCCAGAATGCGTGCAAGTTGCTCGGTAAAGTGTTCTGTCTCTTCATCGTTAAATTCAAGGCGCGCCAAGTTTGCAACATGGCGTACGCCATCGGTAGTAATCGTTGCCATTTTTCGTAGTGCGTCTCCTTATTAATCAGTCACTCTTAGGTCGGGGGTAAGTGAAGCGGCGAATTGCTTCGTCATGCCAACACGACTAAAACGTACAGTGACATAAACCTCCTGTCCTGTCTCTTTGACCTTTGTTACCTTACCCCTTCCAAACTGCGGATGATGAACGATCTGGTCAACATAGTAATCATCTGTATCCTCAGGCCCCTCTTCATACAAGCCTGCCGATTCGTGAAATGGAGAGCGGTAACGATCAACATGCCTGATGAGGTGTTCTGGGATTTCGGAGATAAATCGAGATGGAACGCGATACTCTGTCTCCCGAAACGTTCTTCGGGATCTGGCGTGCAAGAGATACAGCTGCTCCATCGCTCGCGTGATGCCGACGTAACAGAGGCGGCGTTCTTCCTCTATTGCTGCCTCTGTTCCCTCATCAACGGAACGTCCATGTGGCAGATACTTCTCTTCCATACCGACGATGAAAACGAATGGGAATTCCAAACCTTTTGCGCTGTGCAAGGTCATCAACGTCACCAGATCGGTGCTATCGGTCTCCATTGTATCTATATCGGCGATGAGCGCCACGTTCTCCAAATAATCCGACAGGCTCGGTTCAGCTTCGTTGTGTTCATATTCGATAACGGCGTTAATGAGTTCCTCAATATTTTCGACCCGGTTCTGTGCCTCAATCGTATTCTGTGCCTCCAAATTTTTGAGATAACTGGTTACTTTTAAGACATAATCCAGGGCATCGGTAGGTAGCACCGATGTGTCGAATTCATCAAAAATTTTAGCGAAACGTTTCACCTTTGACTGGAGGCCACGGTTAATTGTGGTGATTTCATCCACACGTTGGACAGCCTCAAAGAGCGTAATATCTCCTGCGGCAGCAAAATCAATGAGTCGCTCAAGGGTTGTCGCACCGATGCCGCGACTCGGCACATTGATAATACGGCGGACGCTCATAGAGTCATTAGGATTACACATCACACGAAGATAGGCGAGGAGGTCCTTAATCTCCATCCGATCATAGAAACCGACACCGCCGACAATCTGATACGGGATGTTTGCTGCTCGGAACGCCTCCTCAAAAATACGGGATTGCGCGTTGGTTCGATAAAAAACAGCAAAGTCTTTGTAGTCCACGCCTTCAGTATTCCAATCTTGGATTTGCGTACCGACGTAACCCGCTTCGTCATTTTCATCCATCGCCTCATAACAAGTAATCAGTTCGCCATCTTCCTGTTCAGTCCAGAGTTTTTTCGGTTTTCGTGCTTTATTGTTTTGGACAACATTCCACGCTGCGTCCAGTATGTTTTGCGTGGAACGGTAATTCTGCTCTAACCGGAGGACACGGGTGTTCGGATAATCCTGCTCAAAATCGAGGATATTCCTGATGTCCGCGCCGCGAAAGGCATAGATAGATTGGTCGTCGTCCCCAACGACACAGATATTCTGTTTCGCGCCAGTTAGCAAACGCACCAGCTCGTACTGACAGCGATTCGTATCCTGATACTCATCAACGAGGATATATTCAAATTTGTTCTGATAAAATTCGCACACCTCGGCGTTCTGGTTCAGGAGATCCACCGTGAAAAGTAGCAGATCGTCGAAGTCAAGGGAGTTGTTCAGACGCAGTGCATCTTGATAAAGTGGATAGGCTTCGGCAACGATTCTCTCAAAATAGCCGTCAGCGATCCCGTGATACTTTTGGGGCGAAATGGATTCATTCTTGGCACGACTAATGAGACTGAGGATAGCACGGGGGTTATATTGCTTATCACTATAGTTAAGCTGCCGAAGCACATCTTTGACCAGCGTGGCCTGTTCACTGGTGTCAAAGATAGTAAAATCCCGCGTGTAAGCACGCTTTTTGGATGGGGATACGCCTTCAGCGGCTGCAGGCTCGCCTAATTTCTCAATATCTCGACGCAGGATACGCGCACAGGTGGCATGAAAGGTTGATACCCAGAGGTCTCGGCTGACACCGCCCTCGACGAGCACATCCAGCCGATCTTTCATTTCTCTTGCTGCTTTATTTGTAAAAGTCACAGCGAGGATACGGAAAGGGGAGATACCGTGATGTTTGATGAGGTGAGCGATGCGGTGTGTGATGACGCGCGTTTTGCCGCTACCTGCGCCTGACAAAATGAGAAGCGGCCCGTTGGCATGCTGAACGGCTTCGCGCTGGACATCATTTAAGGAATTTAAAAGTTTATCGGTCAAGTTCTGCCCCTTGTTTCGTGGTATTTAAAGCAGTAGGCACACACTGGTGTACCGAAGTAACCCGTACAGTGCCTTAATTTCATTCTATAAAGTATACACGATTTGGAATTAATTTGGCAAGTGGAAATTTCAGAAGCATCTCGTTTTCATTCGTAGAGCGTGGTTGTATAAGGTACACGCTATTAGGAGATTGTTCCTACAAAAGAAAACTCGTAGAAAAGATTTTCAGCATTAGTAGGGAACAGCCCCAGCGGGGCGGTATATGTGTAGTACCTGCGAACCGCCACATCCTAAGCCCCAGCGGGGCGATATGCGTATAGAATTAGAAGTCGTCCAAAGTTTAGTCTGAATAAGAAAAACGAAATTAGGTTTTACTGACTCCTCATAATTTTATGTAAGTCCCACACCAAAATCGTACCGTCCTGGCTTCCACTCGCAAAAATTTTGCCATCATCGGAAAATGTCAACGCTTTAACCCAGTTGTTATGTTTAGACACGGTTGTTATAAGATTTCCGGTATCTACTTCAATTAGACGGATATTCAGAGAGTCTCCGATAGCAAGAATTTTGTTATCATTAGAAAATGCCAGCGCGTGGCAACTAAGGCGACCAAATTCAGGATAGGACAGAATAAGTTCGTCGGTACCAAACTTCCAAAGGACAACCCGCCCTCCTACAGCAGTAGCGAGAAGCGTATTATCTGGTGAAGATGCAAGAGCCGTAACGTCAGTATTAGAATATTTGAAAATTTCATTTTTATGTGGTACAAACTTAAAGTTAACGGAATGAAGCCATGAATCCCAAAATTCCAACACTTTTTTTCTCCCAATTTCTTGTTCGTTCAAAACAATTATTGTTTCTCCATCTTGCGAAAATGCTAGTGGTGAAGTACCTGAAATTAGTGGTAAAAGAAACTGATAGTCCGTTGAAGCGTGGAGTTGACCGGTATCAATGTCACGGATATGAATTTTATAAGGAGATTGGTCGCCATTTATACTAGCAAATAAACCTCGCTTTGTATTAAAAGCCAAAATCTGTTCCCTATCAGAAGATAGTGTTAAGGTAGAAGTAAGTTGCCCTGTAGATAGATGCCATTTATGAATTATGGCAGTTTCAGAACCACCACTGATTAGCGTTTGACTATCGGATGAAAACGTCAACGCACCTATACTATTCCAGTGACCAGAAACACTAAAACGCTGTTTTTTCGTTGATGTATCCCAAAACCTGATTGCACCATCTCCACCGCTCACAAGGGTTTTACTATCGGGTGAAAACGATAACCACCCCACGTATCCTCTAAACGTATGAATATGGTGCCCGGTGTGTGGATCCCAAAGGCGGATCGTACCATCCCATCCAGTACTGGCTAGCGTTTTGCCATCAAGGGAAAATTCTAAGCTTATGGTTTTACCGTGGAGTTCGGGCAGCGTCCTTAATATTTCACCACTAACACCATCAAATAAATAGATGTTTGGACTGTCCGACAAACTATTTGCGCAAGCTAGTATTTTTCCATTAGGGGAAAACACCAAAGCAGTAACTGCTGAATCCATGGCTGTTGAAAAAAACAACATCCTTCCAGTTTCAACATCCCACCAACGCAAGGCATTACTCTGTGGTTCGTCACCAATAATCGAAGATCCACTAACTACAGTTTTTCCGTTTGGTGAAATCGCGAGCGACAAAATTTCCTGCGTATGCCCCGTAAGGGTTTTAGAAACAGTCTTATTAACCACATCCCAAAATCTAATTATTTTTCCCCTTGTACTAACCAGTGTTCGTCCATCAGGGAAAAAAAACACCAGATCCTTTATACCACTCCGTGCGTTATCTTTAAGAGTAGATAAATGTTGACCAGTGTAGGGATCCCAAAGATGGATACTATCGGACCCGGAACTCGCCAGCATTTTGCCATTTGGCGAGAACGCCACTGAATGAACCTCATAACCGTGCTTTTGAAGCAATCTACTTTCTTTACCAGAATGAGCGTCATACAACCAAACGCCTATAGAGGTTGCTACTGCTATCAGGTTGCCATTTGGCGAATGCTTTAGGTCGTAAATTTGCCCTTTCCCAAGACGAAGTATAGCGTGTTCAGGTAGTCCCCACTTCATGTAATCCTGAGCAAATCCACTTAGAGAAAACAGAATTGAGATTAGCAAGAAGGCAATAATTAGGACGTTTTTCATAACTTTTCCTTAAAAACTCGCGTGACCTTTCCTCTGAATAAAATAACGCAAGTTGTCACTTACTTATAAACATAGCACTCCTAATGAGGTTTAACAAATAAATTGAGGGTTTTCGGATAAGTGATGATATATACCATTTTAGGATTTAGAACTTAGGCC
>VXZK01000318.1 GCA_009845545.1 Candidatus Poribacteria bacterium | reverse complement strand
TTTATAATTAATAGGAGACTGCGCGCCGGTTCGGTTAGGAATCCGAACCTACCGGGGGGATGCAAGTGTCTGTTTATTTTTAGGATTCACTATATATAAAAAAACTAAATAGCACAAGTCATATATTTTGCTATAGTGGAGACATTGAATGAGCCAGCACAATGGTTATGATGATTTGCAAACCCATATTCCTGAATTAGAAACACCGGCAATTGAGACATGGGAAAATCAGTATAGCCACCGCGATTACACGATTGAGATTACCAACCTTGAATTTACTGCCGTATGCCCCAAAACTGGGTTACCAGATTTCGCCACACTCTGCATCACCTATGTGCCAGACCAGCACTGTGTCGAACTGAAATCGTTGAAGGAGTACTTTCTCTTCTACCGAGGTGTCGGCATCTTCCATGAGCATGTTGTAAATAAGGTGCTGGAGGATTTTGTGGAAGCGTGTCAGCCGCGGAAGGCAGAAGTCGTCGGCGACTTTAACATCCGCGGCGGTATCAAAACAGTCGTGCGTGCTAACCACGAAAAATAAACGCAGCGGGAGGCGCGCTCCAAAGCGCGCCTAAAAAATTATCAACAGATGTACATCAGACAATTGGTACAGAACGACCAATTCTCGCTGATTCGTAGAGCGCATCAAAGATCTTTGCTACGTTCAGCACTTCTTCCGCAGGTACCGGAGACGGTAAACCCTCACGAACAGCCTTGTGGAACGATTCAAATTCACTCAGTAACCCTGTGAGAAGTTTCGGTGTCTCATTCACCATCTCATCTTTTTTATCGCGGTAAATCTGGAGCGGTTCATAAGTCGCACCCGCTAAATCACCCATAAAGAACGTGCCGCCGATGTTCTCAATATGTGATGCCCACGCGGTCTCCAAGGTTACCGTCAATCCACCCTCAAAACGGATCGTGCCCATCGCAAAATCTTCGACTTCAAAGTCTTCAGGATTCCATTTACCCCACGGGTTGATGACATCCTTTTTATGTCCAAACTTTGTTACCGCCATTCCGAATGCCTCAACCGGTTTCGGGCAACCGATCATCCAGAGCAACACATCCAAGATATGCACGCCGATGTCAATCAATGGTCCGCCGCCTGCGATGGCTTTACTCAGAAACGATGGCGAAGCAGGGACACCGCGGCGTCGCATCGCCATTGCCCGCGCATAGTAGATATCCCCAAAAAAACCTTCATCGTAGAGTTTCCGCAACGTGCGTGCTTCTGCACGGAACCGAGATTGTAAGCCAATCTGTAGGACTTTACCGCTTGCTTTCTGCGCATCGACCATCGCCTGTCCGTCAATCGCGTTCGCAGCAATCGGCTTTTCACAGATAACATGCTTGCCAGCGTTCAACGCTGCTATAGTCGGTCCAGCGTGGAAATTATTTGGCGTGCAAACACTCACCGCATCGAGTTCATCCATCGCAGCCAATTCCTCATAATCACTGAAAACGTGCGGAATGTCGTGCTGTTTCGCGAACGTTTTCGCGCGGGATTCGTCAATGTCGCACGCGGCGATAATCGAAACACCCTTGACACCTTTATGACCGGGAAGGTGTTTACCGCCGGCAATACCACCACACCCAACAATACCTACCTTAACTTCTTTAACCTTAGCCATTTTTGCTCCTTCTTTACTCATCCTAATTTAGACGGTCACCACTTGTGGTGCCTGCTCTAAGTTCAGATTGTGCGCCGTTGCCCATTCTGTACCAGCCCAGTGGACACCGTTCGGATCGCGTCTACCTTGCGTATCCGTGGATGCCCCGAGAAACTGCCTACCAAGATCATCCAGGTTTTCAACGACCGTTTCATCGGGTTGCAGGCTGTCATTGTAATATCGTAGGTAGTAATCCGGTTTAACCCAGCGATAGTGGTATCCGTAGATGACTACCTTGGAGGTATTCTCTCTGAAATTCAACCCCGCGGCGTGATAGATACGACTTTCAAACAGAAACGCATCGCCTGCCCGAAGCAGCGGTTCATCATACGTAGGCGGATCGACTTCGCCTTCAGGGATACGCAGCGGCTCACCCAACTTATGGCTGTGCCGGACAAACCATGTCGCCCCTGAGTTCGGGACACTGAAATCCGTTAAGCAATAACCTACCTTCAAACCGACACGCGGACACCCATCGTGCCCGACATCCAAATGCACGCCGACATCTCGATGCCAGTTGCGGTTTTCGGGTGTCTCTGGTGCCTGC
This sequence comes from Candidatus Poribacteria bacterium, assembly GCA_009845545.1. Taxonomy (GTDB): domain Bacteria; phylum Poribacteria; class WGA-4E; order WGA-4E; family WGA-3G; genus WGA-3G. The sequence goes on along the minus strand of VXZK01000318.1, from coordinate 7,963 downwards.
GGATGTTTGTAGATAAGCGCGGTATTCGTAATATGGATGTTTGTACCGAGCAGTTGAAGAATCAACGGCACCGCCTTTGATTGTGTTGCAAGATCAGCAAATGCAGGCTCTTGCACTAAACCGTCCCGCCGATGCGCATAATAACCGTGGTATTCAAACGATTCCATGAGCCGGTCGCCTGTCTCAGTCAAACGACCAATCATCTCGCTATCAATGGCAGAACGTATGATGAGGTAACCGTTCGCATCAAACTCTCGACGTTGTGCATCAGTCAACTGAACAAACTCCATCAGTTTTCTCCTTTGCTTTCCGAATTTCTCAGAAGGACTTGCAAACTACACTATGATAGTGGGTTGATAGACACGTGAAAGTATGCTATCATAAATACAAAACCAAATCCACAAATAAACAGAACAATGAAAACGTATCTCTTTTGCTCTTTTCTATTGATTTTCTTATCCGTAGTGTGTCTCGTGCCAGCGGAACAAGGCACACCAACCGAGGCGGCACGCGCATACCAAACAGCCTTGCAAGCACTTGCCCGGAAAGATGACCGTGCCGCGCTCGCAGCGTTCCAGCAAGCAGTAAAACTGGACGTATCGCACGCTGAAGCACATTATCAACTCGGTGTGCTTTACGGCAAACAATCGCAGTGGAAACCGGCGATTCAGGAGCTTCAGACTGCTATTAACCTCACACCTGATTTCGCGGATGCACACGTTCGCCTCGGCGAGGCATATCTTATAGGTATGGCGAACGCGAAAGATGCCGTTGAACCGTTGCAACGCGCTTTACAACTGCAACCCGATCTCTTTAAAGCACGTAGGCTTTTGGGCACCGCTTACCTCCGTCTGAACCGAATCGGTGAAGCAATTCATCACCTCAAACAGGCACTGCAGGATACTGAAGCACGCTACCTCCTCGGTCTCGCCTACTTCCAAGCAGAGGATTTTAAGCAGGCGATACCATATTTTGAAGCAGTCATTAAACGCCAGAACCAGCACGCGAAAGCGCACTTTAATCTGGGGAACTGTTATCTGCGCACGGGGAAAATTACGCAAGGGCGCGCTGCACTCCGAACATTTGAGAAACTCACCCGTGAAGAGGAACAATTGACGGCACTACGAGGTTTGATTCTCAACAACCCACAACATCTTCAGCATCGTTATCAAATTGCTGAATTGCACATTAAAAGGTCAGAATGGAAATCTGCTATTGCAGAACTCAAGGCATGCCTTGTCATCTCGCCGCAAGATGAGAAAGCATCTGAACTGCTCGGTTATGGCTATCTTCAAACAGAGGCTTATATGGAAGCACTTGAGACCTACGGTCCCCTCGTTGAAGCACATCCAGAGAGTGCGGTATACCGGAACAGTCTCGGTATTGTCTATATGATGCTAAAAAAACCTCGACAAGCGATTACGCAATTTGAAGCAGCTGTCCGTCTTAACACAACGAACCCGCAGCTTTATCGCAACTTAGCAAACGCCTATCGGCAAATCGGCGAAGATGTGAAAGCAAAACAGGCGTATCAACGCTACCGCACCCTGAGAAAATAAACCTCGATTTGCAAGCATCACATGCTATATATGAATAATTCACAATCTCGGTTTTCAAGAATCAATATCTTTTTATCTTCGCTGCGGCAAAGGAAACTACACCAGCAAGAGCACGCTGACGTATGCGTTATCGGTTCCGGGGCAGGTGGGGCTGTCGTCGCAAAAGAACTCGCTGAAGCCGGGTTATCGGTAATCGTTTTAGAGGCAGGCGAGAATCACGACCCTACTACTTTCGGTAGTTACGAACCTGAGATGCTACGTCGTCTTTTTTGGGATAGTGGCTTACGACGCACACGTGACAACGCCATTGTCATCTCACAAGGCAAAGGTGTTGGCGGTTCAACGGTACATAATCTCTGTTATGCGACCCGCCCAACCCAAGCACTCTTATACAAGTGGGGGGTCCCAGAGATTTGGCCCCACTTCAATCAGGTGGAGCAGATTCTCGGCGTTACACAGATCCAGGAAACAGACGTAAATGGATTAAACGCTGTTATCCGTCGGGGGTGTGAGGCGATGCGGTGGCGCGGTAGATTGCAAAGGCACAACCGCGGCGAATGCCCTACATGTGGTGCTCAGTGTCTTTTTGGATGTCCTGTTTCCAAAGCGGTGCAAAGCGATTCGAGAGGAACGGGCAAGCAAAGCATGGCGGTTACCTATATGCCTTTAGCACTTGCGGCGGGTGCGAAACTCTATAGCAACTGCATGGCTGAAAGAATCCACGTGGAAAAAGGTAGCGTCACCAGTGTTTCTGCGCGGTTGCCATCGGGCAGATTGGAGGTCCGAAGCAAGATCGTTGTCCTCGCCGCTGGTGCTATCAACTCGCCACAACTCTGGCTGAAAAGTCGACTCCCGAACCTGAACCGGCGGGTCGGAAAAAATCTCCATCTGCATCCCGCTGTCTTCGTCGGTGGTGTCTTTAACGAAACGATTGATGGACACCTCGGCATCCCGCAAAGTTACTATATTGATCAGTTTCTGGATATGAAACGCCTACCGGACAGCGGTTATCTGCTCATGCCGGCTTTCGGTTCACAGATGATCGTAGCAGCAAGCCTGCCGGGATTCGGTGAAGATCATCGAGAACTGATGGAACGCTATCGTCACATTGCTGCGCTCCTCGTTCTCCTTCATGACAGAACAACTGGACGCGTATCGGTCAATTATCAGGGTGCCCCGAACATTGCCTACCGACTGCGCCGTTCCGATAGAAACGTATTGGTGGAGGGGATAATCAACGCCGCTCGCTTACTTTTCGCCGCAGGCGCAACGGAAATTCTGATGCCTTACACCCAACACTTCCCTATCAAAACAGAAGCTGACCTTGATATTATCCGCCAACGCGGTATCGTGCCAAACGACATTATGCTCGCTTCCAGTCATCCGCAAGGCACACTCCGAATGGGTGAGAACCCGAACAGGGCGGTCGTCAATCTTTCTGGAGAATCCCACGCGGTTAAAGGCTTATTTGTCGCCGATGCAAGTCTCTTTCCAACCTCTATCGGCGTACCACCGACGTTGACGATTGCTGCGCTCGCTACGCATGTTGCAGGTCAGATAATTGAGAGTGGTATCGTATAGTGGAGACGACTGTTTATGATTGAATCAATTCCACACCACCCGCTCGGAAACTTCCCGACCCCCGTGCAGCGTCTCTCAAATCTTGAGCGCGCTCTCGGCTTTGAATCGCTCTGGATAAAACGAGATGATCTGAGTGGTCCCTTGGGCGGCGGCAACAAAGTACGAAAACTGGAATATATGTTCGCAGCGGCAGCGCAAGCGGATGTCAAAAAGACGCTCTTCACAATCGGTCCGACGGGTTCTAACCATGTTCGGGCAACAGCTGTCTATGGCAAGGCATCTGGGTTCCAAGTAGAATGCCTGCTCTTTAAACAACCGCCGACCGAGTATTCCGAAACAAACTACCGTATGATTTATGAACACGCAGCCCAAGTCTACGAGGTTAAGCGTATGGAGACGATGTTCATCCGTTACGCGTATGAACAGATGAAAACGGCTCTTGGGTTTGGTGAGGAACGCTACTTTATTCCAGCGGGCGGTTCGTCACCGCTCGGCTCTGTCGGCTATGTGAAAGCGGTTTCGGAACTAAAATCACAGATTGAGGAAGGTATCCTCCCAGAGCCACGATTCATCTTTGTACCGGTCGGGACATGCGGGACAATGGCAGGTTTGAGGGTCGGTGTGCAGCTGACCGGATTGAAAACTGAGGTTGTCGGCATTCGTGTCGCTGACCGAGTGGTGGCAAATCCGTTGGCGATCTCGCGAATGATGCAGCGTATTTTACCTCTTATTGGAGCAGTGGATATTAACAATATTGACCCGAACAGCGTTGAACTCTGGCATGGTGATTTCGGAGAGGGATATGCAATCCCAACGGATGCCGGCACGCGCGCGGTCGCTATGATGGCTGAACATGAAAGGATCACACTTGAAACCACCTACACTGGAAAAGCACTATCAGGACTCATCCACTATGTAACGGCGCGGCACTGCAAAGGCGAACCGATCCTCTTTTGGCATACCTACGGTGGTGCACAACAAAACACAATGTAATCTAATCACAAGCGCGAGAGGAAAAATATATGGGAACAGACTTTTGTCAAGCAAGTTTTCGGCTTGCAAGCGGCACCGACTTTTGTCAAGCAAGTTTTCGGCTTGCAAGCGGCACCGAAAATTCCAAACCGAGTTTCGTTCAGGCTGGTAGGTCTATCATTGACTGCGACCTCCACAACCGGCTACCCTCACATCAGATGCTCTATCCGTACCTACCCGATTACTGGTGCGACTATTGCGAAGAATCGGGTTTTCCAGGACCGGATGCAAACGATTATCCTGACGGTGTTCCAACCTCAACACGTCCTGAAATCACGCATCCCTCTGAGGAGCGTCCGGCATCGGATTTGGCACTGCTACGCAAGCACGCACTTGACTTCTGGAAGGTCGAGTATGGGATACTTACGTGCGGGTATCGCGTACAGAGTGTCCACAACGAAGACTTCGCCGCAGCACTCGCCTCGGCAGTCAACGACTGGCAGATTGAACACTGGCTTGACCCGGAACCGCGTTTACGCGCCTCACTGATTGTGCCAAGCCAAAACCCTGAACTCGCAGCACGGGAAATTGAGCGTTTAGGGGGACATCCGGGGTTTGTACAAATAATGCTACCCGCCCGATCGCAGGCACCTTACGGCAATAGACGCTATCATCCGATTTATGAGGCAGCTATCCGTCATCAACTCGTCATCGGTATCCATTACGGCGGTGCACCCGGACTGCCACCAACCTCAGTAGGATGGCCCTCAACCTATTTGGAGGAATACGTCGGCATGTCGCAGGTATTTCAGGCACAAGTGCTGAGTCTCGTCTCTGAGGGAGTTTTTGACAAGTTCCCTGATTTACGCGTCGCACTTATAGAAACCGGTGTTACATGGATGCCATCGCTGATGTGGCGGTTTGATAAAGAGTGGCGCGGCTTGCGCAGTCTAACGCCGTGGGTCAAACGCCCACCATCAGCATATATACGTGAACATATACGCATGACGCTCCAACCCATTGACGCACCACCCACTGCAGCAGAGCTTCTTCAAATTGTTAGTCAACTCGACTCTGAGGACATGTTAATGTTTTCAAGCGACTATCCACACTGGCATTTTGACACGCCAGGAGAGGCTTTCCCAGCACAATTACCGCAATCGCTGACACGCAAAATTTTGTCCGAGAATGCACGGGAATTCTATCGCCTCTAAAGGGAGTATAGAGAATTTCTAACCTTCACGGATTCGTCTCAAATAGTTCAAGATATGTTTTCACTTTTGTCTCGAAACGCTCTGCAAGTTTGAGATTCAGCATCTTGTCAAAATGTTGAGTTTCACGAAAAAAACACGTTGTTGCTGCTCTCAGCGCATTCATAAGATCAACACTTCTCAGACTCAAGACCAGTGTCTGCTCAAGACTCTTCAAAAAATCTTCCGACATCTGATCGACATGTCTGAAACGTTTCATTTCCAATTCTTCGCGTAGTCCTTGTAGTTCGATTGTCTGATTCCGAATCTGTTCAATTTCATACACAGCCCGCCAAGGTTGATCTCGTCGAATTGCAACAGCCGCGTAACTGATACAGTGCCAGATTGAGCCGAGTCTATAACGATAGATTTCTTCCAGATTGGGCTTTGATCTGTTCTTCCAACTCGACTGCATAATATCCTCAATCTTCCCTGAACGATCAAATACAGTTTTCCAACGATTTCGCCTCGCTTCAAGATCGTCCAAGCAGAGAAAGCACAAATCAATCTCCAGAAAGTTCTCAAGAAGCAATATCCAAAGATAGATGTTAGCACCTCTTACAGATTCAAAAGAATGAAACACGGGTAGCATTTCGCGAATCTTTACACCCCACTCTTGGAAAGCAGGTCGGACCTTGTCAGCAGAAGTTGTAACCGCGCACAAATCTATATCGGAGTAAATATCCTCAAAGCCTTCTGCGCCGGAGCCTACGACTAAGAGACCCGCAATCCGTTGATCACTTCGTAAGGTAGTCAAGAGGCGATTAAGGGTTGCTTCACGCGCGCCAGGCGAGTGGTGATAGGGGCGATCAGTATCTGTTAGGTGTGTGTTTTGTCATAGTATTCCTCACAACTTCTGAGATTTTGGTTGACTTATAATAGGGCAGGAATGAGCCACGAAGCTGTCTCAATGAGTTTCTAAAATTATACAATATGCTTCAACAGTTGTCAAAAAAGAGCATTCTTCCTTTTTTCTTCATATTGAGGTAAAATCTTGTATAATGCGAAAATTATGATCATGCCTGAAGGAGACAGTGATGACAACTCACGATGGATTGAAAATAAAGGTGAATCAATTGTTTGCAGAGTGGAACAAACCGGATTCTCCGGGTGCCGCTGTAGCGGTTACCAGAGACGGTGAAGTCATCTATAAACAGGGCTACGGGGCAGCGAATCTGGAATACGACATCCCCATTACGCCGATAACCATCTTCGATATCGCTTCAGTATCCAAGCAATTCGCGGCGTTTGCCATCACCACTTTAGTACACGACGGAAAACTTTCATTAGATGACGATATACGGGTACACCTATCTGATGTCCCAGACTTTGGACACACAATCACAATCCGGCATCTTCTGCATCACACCAGCGGACTACGGGATTGGGTACAGTCGCTTGTCATCGCCGGAGTCGGAATGGAGGATGTAATTTCGTTCAAACACATCTTGAAAATGGCGCGACATCAGAAGGCACTCAATTTTGAGCCTGGGGAGGCGTATCTATACAGCAATACGGGGTACAACCTGCTTGCAGAAATTGTCGAAAGGGTGACTGGAGACTCCTTTAGAGAATGGACAAATGCTCATATCTTCAAGCCGCTTGGCATGACGAACTCCCATTTCCACGATGACTACGAAATGATTCTGAAAAACCGGGCATACTCGTATCAAGCCGCCGAAAACGGTGGATTTAAGCATGCTGTTAACAACACAACCGCCCTCGGTTCAAGTTCGCTTTATTCAACGGTGGAAGATTTGGCGAAGTGGATGCTGAATTTTGATAACACACAGATTGGCGAACAAACAATAATTGACCAGATGCACCAGCGCGGCGTGCTAAACAACGGGGAGCAAATTAGCTACGCTTTAGGTCTGAGCATCGGTGAATATAGAGGGCTGCAAACGGTTGGGCATAGCGGATCATGGCGGGGCTTTCGGAGCCATTTGATGCGTTTTCCAGATCAGAAATTTGGCGTTGTCATCTTATGTAACCTTGACACCTTTAACCCACTCCGTTTAGCCGAAAAGGTCACAGACCTCTATCTTGCCGATGTCCTTGCTCCGGTAGAAGAAGCATCCGAACCAGATAAACCAGCGGAACCTATTGAAGAAACCAAGTCTGAACCCTTAGCACCAGAACAGTTAACAGAATTCGAGGGCGACTATTACACCGAAGAACTTGATACAACCTACAGTATTCGCGTACACGGAAACCAACTTATAGCACAACATATACGACATGATGACATATTGTTAACATACACCGACGGTCATTTCCACGGGGATTCCTGGTTTTTTCCAGAGATCCATTTCACACGAGACGACACTGGACAGGTTACAGGATTTAGACTGACAGGAGGCAGAGTCAGAGACTTACGCTTTGAGAAAAAGATACTTTAACACAGTCCCTCCAAGAAGCAATGAATTGCTTTAAAACCGTCAGTTTTGCCATGTTATTCCAGTTTCTTGTAGATATAATATAAGTTTTCTTCAAATCTATGCAACGTCAGTTTTAAACCCCAATTATCAAATATAGATTCTTCGCTTATTTTTTCATTTGCGAGAAGTTTCAATAAATGCAAGTCCATAAGCATTAACA
>VXZK01000158.1 GCA_009845545.1 Candidatus Poribacteria bacterium | reverse complement strand
GCGGGCTTATATCCCAAACCTAAAGGATTGGGCTTTACGCCCGAATGCCCGTAAAGTGTTGACACGCCTTAACTTCAACTATAGGAGTGGTGTTTCCTCCTCCACCTAAAGGTAGGGGTTTCTACACCGAAGATTTTGATGAAAAAGATTAGATCTCAGGTAACGATTGCGATAGACGGACCCGCCGGGTCTGGAAAAAGCACTGTCGCACGGCGCGTCGCAGAAAAACTCGGACTACTCTACCTCGATTCCGGGGCTATGTACCGAGCAGTGACCGTGTTAGCAATACGCGGTGAACTTACAACCGATAGTCCTGAACTGCTTGAGCAGGTAAAAGCGTGCCACATTCAATTTAAGGATAACGGTAAAACGATTTTGCTCAATGCTGAAGATGTATCTCACCAGATTCGCACGCCGGCAGTCAATAGACGCGTCGCAGATGTTGCGAAAATACCAGAAATTCGCCATGAGATCGTCAAGCATCAACAGCGTATCGGTGGCGAGGGCAGTATCATCGCTGAAGGCAGAGATTTAACAACTATTGTTTTTCCAAACGCCGATTTTAAGTTTTACCTTGATGCTTCTGTGACAGAACGTGCGAAGCGGAGGCTCGCCGAGTTTCGGAGACAAAACGTAGAAATAACTTTGGCAGCAGTTGAAGCGGAGATTAGTGACCGTGATGAGAAGGATAAAACGCGAGCCCACAGTCCGCTCCGTACGGCTGACGACGCTATTGTCGTTGATACAACCGATAAAACCATTAATGAAGTGGTGGATTTTATTATCGCGCGAGTGTCTGAAGACAAAAGCACCTCAGAAAAGTAAAATTATGTGGTATACCAATAATCAATTCTGGACACCCCATCCGATCTACCGATGGGGACATCGGCTCACAAACATATTTTGTAAAACCGTCGGGCGACTTGAGGCGCGCGGTGTTCACCGCATTCCCAGGGAAGGGGGCGTGCTATTCGTGTCAAATCACGTCAGCTTCCTTGACCCTGTGATTGTCGGTTCCGCCGCGAGTCGCGAAATTCATTTCATGGCACGAAGTAACGCATTCGACATCCCGGGGTTAGGGAAACTCATTTCACTTTATAATGCCTACCCTGTTAATAGAGGCGCGCCGGACTTAGGCGCATTGCGAAAAACCATCTCACTTTTGCAAGCAGGCAACGCTGTGCTGATGTTTCCAGAAGGGACCCGGAGCGTTGATGGCACGTTAGGTAAGGCACATGATGGCGCATGTTTTATCGCTGACCGAGCCGGTGTACCGACGATTCCAGTGTTTCATAGCGGCGCGGAACGGATATTGCCGCGCAACAGCAAACGCCTCCGCCGATCGAAGTTAAATGTCGTTTTTGGTGAACCCCTTGAGCTCATCACCGGAGAATTTGAGACAAGGCGTGAAAAGTATCAGCTGATGGGCAACCAGATGATGGACGCAATCGCAGATTTGCGAGATGAGATGTTTAGTGAGTCGGGTTCGCCAGAATAAGTAGCACATCACCCTCTTGGACCTGATACGTTTTGCCTTCGGCGCGCAGTAAGCCTTGGCTTCGCGCTTCTGGGTAACTGCCACATGTTACTAAATCTTCCCAGTTGATAGTTTCTGAACGAATAAAAGCATTCGCGAAATCCGTATGGACGCGACCTGCTGCATCAACAGCGGTTTGGCCCGCCGGCAGCGTCCATGCCCGCGTCTCGACTGGGCCAGTTGTAAAGAATGTGAGCAACCCCAATAACTGATATGAAGTCTGAATGAACCGTTCTAAAGCGGATTCGTGTAATCCCATTTCCGCCATAAAAATCTCGGTATCCGTTTCATCAAGTTGGGACAGCTCCATTTCTAACTGTGCCGCGAGGACAATAACTGCTGTTTGCGGTTCTGCTTCGTATTTAGCGAAGGGTTTGAGAATTTCATCCGCCGCGGCCAATTGCGTTTCACCGATATTGCAGACCAGTAATAACGGTTTCTGCGTCAAAAAACCGTAGCCGCGTATCAACTTTTCTTCATTGATGGATAGGTCAAGCGCACGGAGCGGTTTTCCACTTCCTAAAGTCTGTTGGCACGCTTCTAAAAGCCGAATCTCGTTTTGCTGTTCAGGGAGTTTTTGGTTCTGAAATTGTTTACGGAGGCGGCTCAGTCTACCTTCAACAATTTGAAGATCTGCTAAGGCAAACTCAAGGGAGACACTTTCAATATCGCGTTCTCCATCAACGCTACCATCAACGTGTGGCACCGATTCATCCTCAAAAAGCCTGACGACATGCGCGAGGGCATCAACAGTGCGGAGTTCCGCAAGCATTCCGGAATCTAATTCCGCCTGTTCTACGTCCGATTTGGTGACCCCAGCGACATCTACATAATCAATGGTAGCGGGTGTCCTTTTGGGGGATTCAAAGGTCTCTGCCAAACGCGCCAGACGCTCGTCTGGAATATTCGCAGTGCTGAGGTTGATGTGTCCGCGGCTCGTGTAGCCCCCAACTTCCGCATTGGATTGCGCCAAAGTGTTAAACACTGTCGTTTTTCCGACTTGTGGTCTGCCTACAATACCTATTTTCATTTTTTTTTCACCCGTTCATTGTGCTGGTGAGATGCTAATCTCGCTGATATTGGCAAAATCTAATTGACAATATCTGTGTAAACTGGTAATATAACGGTAAATATGGAATCCGACCCGGAGGGAAATTGAACATGAGCGTCCAGAACGGAAAGTGGCGGCGGCATATCGTCAAAGGTTTGACCGTTCTTTTAATCTTGACAGTATGCTTTGCAGTTTTGCAATGGTTTATCATCAAAGAGTTATTCGGCTTTGGTATTGATATGGTGGAGGACACACTGATTCGACAAGCCCCCGAAGGCGTTGAACGCTATGACATTGAAACGACGTTTGGTCGGGTCAAAACCGCTGGCATGCAGCTCCCCTTCAGTTTTCTCACTGGAAAAATCAGCCTCCGTAAGATTCAAGCCGTTGGCAGATATGCGATTGAAGCAAACGATGATCAAGTTTGGGACGCTGATGAAATTAACACGCTCCTACGAATGATGAATGCCTCCGTCGGGGTTAAAGGAGGGACCGAGTGACTTGCAGTATCAATTTGCAAGCGACACTTAGACAATGCAAACACATCTAACCTCCCCTTATGAAAAATTTGCATACGCTTATGATCGGATAATGACAAACGTCAATTATACGCGCTGGACACACTACATTGAGTCACTTTTTGAAAAATATGATTGTCAACCGCACCGTGTCCTTGATTTGGCGTGCGGCACGTGTGCCTTGACGATACAACTCGCATTAAAAGGTTATGAGATGACTGGCGTGGACCGGGCAATCGGTATGTTAGACATCGCCAAGCAGAAAGTGGCAGCGCACGAACTGGAGATCGAATTGCATGCCGGCGATATGCGAGATTTCGAGTTGAACCAGCAGTTTGACGCAGTTCTCTGCACCTATGATAGTATTAACTATGCTTACGATGAAAACGAGTTAAGCAACGTCTTCCAAGGCGTTGCTGAGCATCTCGAACCCGGAGGATTATTTATCTTTGATGTGACAACAGAACGGAATATCGTTGAGCATTTTCACAACAAAACCTTCGCCGCAAACCACGAGGATTATACCTACATCTGGAAGAATAACTACCTCTACCACTCCAAGATGTGCCGGACGCTGTTGACTTTTTTTATCCGTGAAGGCGAATTGTTTCGACGCTATGAGGAGGTACACCAGCAGCGGATTTTTGAAGTGTCTACTGTTAATGACCTACTCAAAGCGGCTGGCTACAAACCCTTGAGTGCTTACGATATGTACACCTTCAACCGATGGAACCGGTACTCAGACCGGATTAACTTTACAGCGCGTCTCGCCTGAGATCGCAACGCTCCAAATGTTCCCTATCAGTATATTCTGTCGGAGTGGGTGCTTTGAAAAATACGCCTGCTTGTAAGTGTTTACAAGCCTTCAGCAATGAGATCGCCGACCTCTTCAGTCGTATAACCCATGCGTCCGGCACCGAGATCTTTAATTTTCCCGCTCGCGAGTAGATCGCTAATAGATGTTTCCACTTTTGCTGCCGTATCTGCATGACCGAGGTGATCGATCATCATTCCTGCTGCCCCGATCGCGGCTATCGGATTAATCTGATTTTTGCCAGTATAGCGAGGGGCCGACCCATGAATCGGCTCAAACATGGCGACACTTTCAGGGTTCAAATTGCCGGATGCTGCAACGCCCATACCGCCTTGAATCATCGCACCGAGATCGGTGATAATGTCCCCGAACATATTACACGTCACAACGACATCGAACCACTCTGGATTTTTCACCATCCACATCGTTGTCGCATCGACGAATGCGTATTCTTTCTTGATGTCGGGATAGTCTTCACCGACCTCGTCAAAGACACGCCGCCAGAGGTCGTGTGCGTAGGTCAGGACGTTTGCTTTATCGCAGAGAGTCAACGTATTTTCCTTGTTCCGCTTTCGCGTGAGTTCGTAAGCATAACGGACACAGCGTTCCACACCTTTATAGGTGTTGATCATCTCTTGAATAGCGACTTCATCCCGTGTACCACGTTTCAAAAAACCACCGATGCCGGCGTATAAGCCTTCGGTGTTTTCGCGGACGATGATAAAATCAATTTCTTCGGGACCTTTGTCTTTCACAGGGGTCGGCACACCCGGATAGAGTTTGACAGGACGTAGGTTGATGTAGAGATCGAGTTCAAACCGGACTTTTAGCAGGATACCTTTCTCTAAAATGCCGGGTTTAACGTCCGGGTGTCCAATCGCGCCGAGGTAGATCGCATCAAGCCCTCGGAGTTCTTCTAATACGGAATCCGGTAACACCTCACCGGTTGCGAGATACCGGTCACCGCCGATATCGTATTCGACTGTTTCGTATTGAATGCCTGCGTGTGCAGCAGCTGCCCCGAAGACCTTCATCGCTTCGCGCGTCACTTCGGGGCCGATTCCATCGCCAGGGATGAGACCGATTTTATACATAGGTTTTCTCCTAACATATTCTCTCATGAATTTTGGATTCCTTATATTTTACCACATCTACGCTGGTATTGCAAATTGGCGTTTCCGTGATCTTCCACTTTTTCTGTATTTTTTTTCAATGATATGCTAAAATAATTTAGTCTGTGAACTAAAATACCAATGTATGCTTTATTTTTTTGATAAAACCAAAGTATAGGAGATCTACAATGCTAAATGGGCGGGCTATGTTACTCCAAATTCTCTTAGTCCTTTTTATTGTCTCTGCTGCGTTCGGACAGAACGTAGAGGTACTTAAGGCAGAATTGAAGGGAATGGAGGGGAGGCTTGATGCTAAAATAGATGGTGCTAAGGATACTCTTGATGCTAAAATAGATGGTGCTAAGGATACTCTTGACCAAAAAATAACTGGAACAAAAGGTGAACTTACTACCAGCATAACTGGGATAAAGGACGAGCTTACCGCTAGCATAAATGGAGTAAAGAGCGAAGTAGTTACCATAAAGTGGATCATCGGTATAGCAGCAGGGGTGTTTGTGACCTTTTTAGGTTTTGTAGGGCATTTACTAAACCATTACGTCAAGAAAGTATTGCCTAACACAATCCAACGAGGGATCCCCAGCCTAGAGCAAACCAAAACGAGTCAACCGCAGCCGAGAACTACCAGTGAGAGCGAATTCACAGATAGCATAGAGCCTGATTATGGGGTCTCAGGGGGTGAATCCTAATGCAAAACGCTCACAACCCACTTGTTGAAGAAGTTGTATCCGCAGAAGCACACCTTCATAAGGGTAATACCTTGTTTGATCAAGGGAGTTATGAAACTGCTATTTCGGAGTATGATGAGGCATTGGAACTAAACTCCAATCTTGCAGAAGCATACCACAATCGTGGAAGAGCCAAAGGTTCCCTGAAACGACACTTTGATGCCATCTCTGACTTTGACAAAGCAATCCAGATTAATCCAGAATTTGCAAAGGCTTATTGTAATCGCGGTATTGCAAAAGCAGCGTTGGGACACTTTGGGGATGCTATCCCTGACTTTAGTGAGGCAATTCGTATAGATCCAAATTTTCAAATAGCCTACAATTATCGCGGAAGAGCAAAGAACCAGATAAAAGACTATGGATCTGCTATCTCCGACTTTGACGAAGCAATCCGCATGGATTCAGAATGTGCAAGTGCCTATGGCAACCGCGGCATTGCGAAACTTAATCTAGAGCGATATTTTGATGCCATTTCTGACTTTGACGAGTTAATCCGTATGGGTACATATCTCCCGATATCCTACTGTAATCGCGGTATTGCCAAGCGGGACTTGGGGCACCCTGAAGATGCCATCTCTGATTTTGACGAAGCGATCCGCATAGATTCAGAATATACAAGTGCCTACTACAACCGCGGAAAAGCGCAAATCATGTTGGAGCGTACTATGGAAGGAGAACAGGATTTACAGAAGGCATTAAATTTGGCAGAAAATGCAGGAAATGGGAGATTTAAGAATCATATCCTAGAAGAGTTATCAAAAATAGGAAAGTAGTTATTCCTATTAAAAATCCCTAAGTTGACCCCTATAGTTGTGCGTTATAGCACAGTCTGTTAGGTTGTGTTGGCTCATGTAAAGATTTTGTGCGAATGAAAGTAAAACCGGCGTGGCCACTACTTTCGTTAAAAACAATAGCGCATACTTTTTACATGAGCCGTTGTGTTTTGTAGTTATGAAGAACCGTCCATTTTTGGTGAATGAATGTTTATCATCGGTAGATGGTGAGACATCGGAGAAACACCTTGATTAGCGAAGCACACCTCAAAACTATTCTCAACCATTTTCGCGACCAGCGGATCCTTGTTATAGGCGACTTTTACCTTGATGCCTACTGGTCCATAGACAAGACGCGAGCGACGCTGTCGCTGGAAACGCCGTGGCATACGAATCCCGTCGTTGAACAACGCTATAGCCCCGGCGCAGCAGGGACCGTCACAAATAATCTCAAAGCGTTGGGTGTAGGTACCGTCTATACGTTAGGTGTTATCGGCGAAGATGGATTTGGCGGGACACTCCTCAATTGCCTACAAACGAATGGATGCCTGACGGATTTTATGGTACAGGTACCAAATTGGGTGACACCTACCTATCTTAAACCGATTCACTGTGGCTATGAAGGTGTGGAAACGGAGGGACCCCGGTTTGATATTGAGAACCAATCCCCAATAGCGATGGAGGTTGAAACGTCCGTTATTGACGCGCTCGAAGCGTGTATTCCGCTTGTTGACGGTATAATCGTTGGCGATCAGATGCCACTTGAGAACTTAGGTGTTGTCACCAACCACCTGAGAGCGGAATTGTGTGAATTAGCATCGGAATTTCCTGAAATTATCTTTTTTGCCGACTCACGTACGCGGATTGGTGAATATAAAAACGTCATCATTAAACCGAACCGGTTTGAGGCGAAACGTGCTATTCAGCCAGAATGGGGTGGACAGGAAGTTGACATTCAACAGGCAAAGCAGTGTGCCGTCGCCCTTGCGGAGAGAACCCAAAATACCGTGTACGTCACCCTCGGTGAAAACGGTATCCTTGTCTACGCTAACGGTGAGTTCACCCACATTCCCGGTATTCCAATTGATGATGAGACCGATCCTGTTGGAGCGGGGGACAGTGTTTCGGCAGGACTTGTGGCGACACTTTGTAGTCTTGGCGTTGATGCTGCTGTTGATGCCGCATATATTGGGAATCTGGTCGCTTCGATTACTGTCACCAAAATCGGTACCACTGGCACTGCTTCACCCACAGAAATCCTTGAACGCCATCGGAGCCTTGCGAATTTATGAACGTTTTTGATGCAATCACACAGCGCCGAAGTCATCGCGGAACATTTCAGAAACGGGCGATAGAGGCTACTGACCTTGAGAAACTCATTGAGGCTGCGAGATGGACACCTTCGCCGTTCAATGTCCAACCTTGGGAACTGGTGCTCATTCAGGAAGCGGAAGGCAAAAGAGCCCTTGCCGATGTCACAGCGCGCGCTGTCGTTGACCAATTCAAGGATGCCAAGTTTCTCGATGACAACAGTCGATGGATGCGTCTGACAGAGACGGAATGGCAGCAATACGGCGATGGCGTTCTGCTCGAAGAACACGTCACGCTACCGAAACCCCTTCAGGACGCGCCTGACAAGGTATTGCAAAGTTTGTTAAAAAATGCGAAATCTTTCACGCTTTTGGGGCATTTGGGCGCGGGTAAAATACCTGCCAAAGAAATTGCTACACAGGTACGCGAGGCACCACTCCTTATGTTGGTGACAATGAATTGTAAAAGGTATCCACCCGGTGAAGGCGGAACTCGATGGATGTGGCTGAGCATGGGGATGTTGATACAAAATATACTCCTCGCTGCGACTGCCTTGAAAATCGGTGTGCAGTTTGTGAGTCCGCCGCTTGAACGCGCGGCGGATCGTGAACATATCCGCCAACTTTTCAATATTCCTACCTCTCATGAGGTGATTACGCTGCTCAGGATGGGATACGTTGAGGAAAGTAATGGAGACTCCGTCCGCTTGGAAACTTCGGCGTTTGTACATCTCGAAAAAGTAGGAGACACGGAACGTTAGCAGCGACATAGGCGGGCATGGAAACCCGCCGCAACACGGGGTGTGCCTATTGAGTTTCGCGATTCTGCAGAAGTTCTTTCAATGCCGCTTTTTGTCTTTTCAGCCGACGGAGTTGGCGTTGACGGATTTGGGTCCGGCGCCGGACCTGTCCGCTTTTACTTCTTGGCATAATTTTACCCCCTTTCTTGGACTGTTGTGGCGAGGTACATGACTGCAGATGTGCAGCGCGCTTCTACCTCTGCCATTGCGATAGCAAGTTCTGCTTCTGAACGTGCATGTAATTGGAGTTTCTCTTCGGTAACTGTAATGTACCGTTCATTCTCTACGTCAGCAAATTCAATCTGTTCTTCGGTCTCGTTCACCAAAGCGTAGGTGACAAGCGTATCCTGTCCAGATACGCCATCTGTTGACTCTTCAAAGTTATCTTTTATATCTAAACCGTTAAAATTTTTATAGAGCGCGCGGGCAGGAAGTTCGTCAGGAGACAGTGTTACTGGAGGCGGGACTATTTCTGATGGAGTTGGTACCTGAAAAACAGGCGGCTCTGGCTCAGAAGATTGAACAGGCGGGGCAGGCAGATCCTTTTCTCCCTCTGTAGACGTAGACAAACTATCTTCAATAATGGGTTCTTCTGTTTCTATCGTTTCCGCATCCAGAGGAACCGATTCGACAGGTTCAGATTCAACCGCATCGTCTAAACCGCTATTTGAAAACACCGAAAGCGGTTGAGATTCAGATGTTTCGGAATCTTCTTGTGCCAGGACATCCGTAAGAATCTCCTTGACATCTTCACGACCGTCAATAATGATGTCTATTTCTTCCACGAGTGCGCGTAACGTTTCGATACCGATGCTTTGAATCATTGGGTGAAACGCCAATATCTCCGGTGGTGCTGCTTCAAAAAGCGAGCGCGTAACGAAAGCGACTTCAGCGAGTTCTCGGTTACCAGTCCGTTTGAGACGTATTTCACAGGCTGTCAATGCCTGTGTTAATTTCTCCATGAAATCCGGTGTAACCAGATGTGGGAGCACTTCTAAACGAAAGTGATCGCTTGCCTCTTCTGCTTCTGGCACTACGATGGATGGATCCGCATTTATGCCTGCTTCATCTACTATATTAATTGATTCTTCTTCAGACTCAAGGAGGTACTCCGATATATCCAAGGGGGCATCTGTAGGTTCTATTTCAGCGTGTTCAAGCACTTCCATCACCCGTTTATGCATCAATATCGGGTCGAAATGTACGCCCTCAAATTCAGGTTCACCAAGCAGTTCTCGGCTCTGTGAGATGCAGGCGTGTAGATGTTCCTCTTCGGATTTTTCATAAGGGAGTCTACGTTGCTTCTCAAGGGCGAGTTGCTTTTGCCTTGTTTTCCGGTCGCGATTCCGTTTTTCGCGTTTCCGTGCCACATTTGTGGTGCGGCGACCCTTTTTCTTTGCCATGATGTTGTGTTTTTATCATTACTAAAATTGTTAGTTGATGAACGCTTCAGATGATTACTGTGTATGCCGAACGGTGTCTACCATCTATTTTGATGTATTATTTTAAGTATATACCAACAAATTTTCTATGTCAAGTCTAAATTTTATACGCATTTGAGACGCTTTTATTCCGCAGCCATAGGTGAAACTGACAATTTTTGTGTGATAATTTGCAT
>VXZK01000067.1 GCA_009845545.1 Candidatus Poribacteria bacterium | reverse complement strand
AGGGGTTGGGTAACCCAACCCCTACGGTTTCTCGAGTGTGGAAATAATTACGGATTCTACTATAATACTAACATACCAAATCACCAAAAACAACATTAATTTTTTCCGATAGAAGAGGTGCTTATTTGATGAACGAAAACAGTAAACCTAATATTGTCCTCATTCTGAACGACGACATGGGGTTTTCCGACTTAGGCTGCTACGGCGGCGAAGTCCATACCCCGAATTTGGATCGGCTCGCCGCGGGTGGGCTGCGGTTTACACAATTTTATAATACCGCACGCTGCTGCCCATCTCGTGCTTCCATGCTTACCGGGCTACACCCTCATCAAACCGGAGTCGGGCACATGATGGGCGACGACGGTCTTGAAGGCTATCGTGGGGATCTCAATGACCGGTGTATTACCATTGCTGATGCCGTCCGATCGGAGGGCTACGGCACGTATATGAGTGGCAAATGGCATATCTCTCGCCACGCTGGTCCCGATGGACCCAAGCACAGTTGGCCCTGCCAACGCGGGTTTGACGAGTACTACGGTATCATTACCGGTGCCGCGAACTTCTGGAAACCGAATACCCTCACGCGCGATAACACGCGTATCCAACACGATGAACTCCCTGAAGGTTACTTCTTCACAGATGCTGTTAGCGATGAAGCGGCGACCTATATCCGAAACCATACCGAAAAGACACCAGAACGTCCGTTCTTTACCTATGTCGCTTATACGGCACCACATTGGCCCCTGCACGCCCACGAAGAAGACATCGCACGCTATAATGGACGTTTTGCCGCCGGATGGGACGAACTTCGGGAAGAACGACTCTCACGGATGCGGGAAATGAAAATTTTAGATGAGGCTTGGCAACTCACCGCACGCGATCCCTCCCAGGTACCTTGGAGCGAGGCGCAATACAAAGAGTGGAATCAACGCCGTATGGAGGTCTACGCGGCGCAGATCACTCGGATGGACGCAGGCATCGGACGCATTATCAACACGCTGGAAGAGACGGGGCAACTCGATAACACGCTGATTCTGTTTTTAGCCGATAACGGCGGCTGTGCTGAAGAACTCGGGGGACCCCCGGCGATACGGGACAAGGGTTCACTCATCAGTACCGATACGACTTCTGATGGTCAACCCGTCTATCGGGGCAACGACCCCACTATCATGCCGGGGCCCGAAACTACCTATCAGAGTTACGGCGTTCCGTGGGCGAACCTATCCAATACACCCTTCCGACTCTATAAGCACTGGGTACATGAAGGCGGGATCGCTACGCCGTTAATAGCGCATTGGCCAGATGCCATAAAATCCGCTGGAGACTTGCGACATCAACCCGGACAACTGCCAGACATTATGGCAACATGCCTTGAGGTTTCGGGCACAACGTATCCTGAAGAACACAACGGAAAACCTGTTTTACCGTTAGAGGGAACAAGTTTGGTGCCGATTTTTGATGGAAAAGATAACGGTAGAGACGTACTCTATTGGGAACATGAGGGTAATTGTGCAGTCCGTCAAGATAACTGGAAACTGGTCTGTAGGTTCCCCGGCGATTGGGAACTTTACGATCTGGAAGCGGAACGAACGGAGATTAACGATCTCGCCGCTAAGCATCCGCAGAAACTTGAAGAACTCACCGGACTCTACCGAGACTGGGCGGATCGCTGTTTTATCTACCCGTGGGATAAACTCCAAGAACACCGTAGACAGCGTCGCCACGAACGGTAAGAAAATGTGTAGTCTGTTCGGGCGGGTCCCTGTACCTGCCCGACAGACTACACTTGGTTGTTCAGGGGGGTTCTGTACTCACCTGTTCTGTAAACTAACTACACGCCAACATCTTCAAACAGACAGGTGTCGGCACCTCTGCTACGTCCCCTGTCGGATTCAACTCACCCGTTTCAGCGTTAATAGCGAACGTAACAACTGTATCCGTCCACTGGTTGGCGGCGAAGAGGAAGGTCCCTTCCGGATTCAGTCCGAAGTTACGGGGTGCCTGTCCTTGTGTCGATTCATAGCCGATGGGACTCAGCGTTCCAGTTTCCGTATCAATCGCGCACATCGCGATGCTATCATGTCCACGATTTGATCCATACAAAAATTTCCCAGAAGGGTGGACGTGGATGTCGGCACAATGACTGGTGCCATCAAAATCATCGGGGAGTGTGGAAATCGTTTGAAATTCAGTTAGTGTTCCGGCTTTCGCGTCGTACCGAAAAGCAGTGAATGTAGAATCGATCTCATTAATTACATAAGCGTATTGACCATTCGGATGGAAATCGAAATGCCGAGGCCCCGCCCCGGGCTGCACACGTACCCACGGTTGCGTATTCGGCGTGAGTTTCCCGTTTTTTGCATCTAATTGATAGATGAGAATTTTATCAAGCCCAAGATCGGGTGAAAAAGCGTAGCGATTTCCCGGATCAATCATAATAGCGTGCGCGTGGGGTTCCATCTGCCGTTGTGGGTTGACACTGGATCCTTGGTGCTGCACAAAATCGGAGGCTTCACTGAGCCTGCCATCTGACTCAATCGGGAAAGCAGTGACGCTGCCACCGCCGTAATTCGCCACAAGCAGACATTTACCGGTTGAATCCACACTCAAATGGCACGGAGCACCGCCGCCCGTCGCGTGTTGATTGAGGTAGCTTAACTCTCCTGTCTCTTTATGAATGTAAAACGCCGTGACCGCACCGCTCGCTTTGCCTTCAAACTCACTCAGTTCGTTAACGGCAAAGAGATACTGCCCACTCGGATGTATCTCCAGAAACGATGGATTTTCAACGCCTGTTATCTTGCTGCTATATTCCAAGGCACCCGTCGCGCCATCTAAGCGATAGACGTAAATCCCTTCGCTGTTTCCATCTGTATAGGTGCCGACATAAACGAAATAGTCTTGGCTAT
This sequence comes from Candidatus Poribacteria bacterium, assembly GCA_009845545.1. Taxonomy (GTDB): domain Bacteria; phylum Poribacteria; class WGA-4E; order WGA-4E; family WGA-3G; genus WGA-3G. Next base: position 7,514 of record VXZK01000067.1, on the reverse strand, counting down.
TCTGTTGCGCCATTATTGATTGTCTCCTTATGAAATTTTGAGGTGAATCGTTCTCTCTTCGCTTTCACCATAACCGATGCGAATTGCTTTCGCTCGTACGCGTGTTTCACCCTTTTGCAAGCGCAGTGGGTCGGTATACAGGCGCCAGTGGGCATCGTCCCCTTGTTCTGTTGTGTAGGCAATCGATGCCCCTTGTGTCGAACAGTGAAGTTGTAAAACAAGGGGTGCCGTCCATTCACCAACCTCATGGATGACCTCCGTGCCGGGGTGTTCGGCGTTAATAGGAATAAAAATCGGGGCTGCTGTTTGTGGCTGTGTCCCATCTGGATACCATGTTGCAACCATCTGCTCTTCGGGTATATTCCCCATATCCCCAAATTCGGATTGCCACTGTGCCAACGCGCCGCGCATCCGTTCCAGCACATCGTGATGTTCAGCGTCCGCTGCCAAATTGTTGAGTTCATATCGGTCGTTTTCGACATCGTAGAGCTCTTCAGCAGGACGTGGGTAACGGAACATCACTGCTTGATCACCCTCCAATTCGCCTGCGGCATATAACCGCCACATCTCCTGCATAACCGGATGCCGATTGCGATAAGGAATCCAGAGCAGATACGGCTTTTCGGGATAATAATTTCGGATGTATTTATACCGTTTATCACGTACAGCACGGACCATATCATAGGATTCGTCGTAACGGTCGCGCGTCGCAAAGATGTAATCGCGTTCAATCGTCTGTGGACCGAGGAACGGTTGTCCCTGTAGGTGCTCTGGTGCCTGTACGTCACAGAGTGAAAGCACGGTGGGTCCGAGGTCAATCAAACTCACCAGTTGTTCAGTGGTACTGCTTGGACTCAGTGTGCCGGGCCATCGGACAATCAACGGGATACGGATACCAGCATCGTAGGGCCACCGTTTTCCGCGCGGAAGGCCTTCGCCGTGATCGCTCCAGAGGAAAACAATAGTATTCTCTGCAAGCCCGTCCTCTTCTAACTGATCCAACAGTTCACCGACGCGCGCATCAGCAGTTGCGAGGTTCTCGTATTGGCGTGCCAACGCTTGCCTCGCTTTCGGCGTATCGGGCAGATAGGGTGGTAACTGCACGTCGTCTGGATTCGTGGTTGTGGTCAATGGGCGGTTATCGCGTTCCCACATACCGCTTTCGTGTGTAACAGTCGGATTGAAGACCGAGAAGAACGGTTGCCCCGATTCACGGTTTCGCCAGTGTGCGTCGTTATCGCTTTCGTCCCACGCTGTGATGGGCGGGGTGAACTGGTAGTCGGTTTTGCTGTTGTTGGTGCAGTAATAACCCGCGCCTCTGAGGTATTCCGTGAAAGTCTTGACATAAGGTGGCGGGACAGCAGAATACGGTGTCGGCATATCAGGTGTGTTTACGTTCGTATGCCGCGTCCGCATGTGGTGCGTACCAATGGAGGTCTGGTACATACTGGTAATGATTGCAGAACGACTCGGTGCACAGACCCCAGCAGTCGAAAATGCGTTCGGAAACCGACATCCGCCTGCAGCGAGCCGGTCGATGTTTGGCGTACGCGCAAGCGTATCGCCATAGCAACCGAAACGCGGTGTTGTATCCTCTAAAGATATCCAGAGGATATTCGGACGATCTGGTGTACTCATTATTACTCCCTTTTGACAGTGATTTAATGTTTTATAGTAAAACCCATAATTATTTGGACGCGTGGTTGACCGTAGGGGCTGGGTAACCCAGCCCCTACGAGTGGGCATCGTGAATTTGATACCATTGAGTGTCAACTTATTTGCGGGCTTTACTATAACCCCAACACCCTTCTGTATACGCCTCACGATCAAAGAGTTTCCGACGGAACGGTGTCGCCGTTGCCATCCATTCCTCAGGAATCTCTTGTGTGTAACGGTGCGGCGGGCCTGCTTCCTTGAAGATGTCGATGTTGAAAATACGGTAGAGCTGCGGCGAATCCACAGGCTTTGCCTCAACCGCGTGAAAGATACGTGCATCTATATAGATCATACTACCCGGCGGTAATTCCAACCGTTTCTCTTCTAATTTGCGTCCCGCTTCCTTGTCATACTCACCTGCGAGCATCCGTTCCGGCGTTGCTTCTCGCGTCGGCGCGACCTTATGGCTGCCGGGTATAACTTTAAGGTTTCGATCCCCGCGTGTGAAACCGTTCGGATAGTACAGAATCTGCACATAATAATTGTCGCGTTCAGCGAGATTCACCGGATTCTCATGCTTCCAGTGATGATGATCTTGGTGAAATCCGAGAGTACCCACCCCGCGGGGTGCTATGTTGAGGGCAGAGTGACAAAAGTGGTACGCATCACCAATAGTCGCGCATATCAGTGCCGTGATAAAAGGATCATCAATAAGCCGATCGCTATATTGACCTCGGTCGTTCCACGGACGAATAAAATAGGGGCGTTCGGGTTTGTCGCCCTTATTCAACGTCTCAATGTACTGACGTGTCGGCTCAAAATGCTGTGTAATCTCCTCAATCAGACCTTCTCTACCATCGTCTGTCAGCACATCTGGATAAGCAATGTAACCGTCGTTATGGAAAGAATCTATATCCGTTTGTGATGGACCTAATAATCGGAAAAGTGAATCAACTGTAGTGGTATTTTCCATAGTTGTAATTCCTTCCTGAAGTTTGGTTTGACTTGTGGTTCATTTGAGAGTATAATTGCTACTGATCGCTCGGATACTGTATGATAAACTTTAGTATTTACTCGCGGGCCTTCCATGTTTGAATATACCATAGATGGGAGAAAAATGGTGCAAAATCTAAACCGGATAACTTTTGACCCACAAGTGATGGGTGGCAAGGCATGTATTCGCTGCATGCGAGTCACTATCAGCACCGTTGTCGGCTTGGTCGCTTCTGGCTATTCCAATACTGATATTCTGAAGGCGTATCCCTATTTAGAAGAAGAGGATATTCGTCAAGTTCTTACCTATGCCGCATGGCGAGTTCAAGAAATTGAGGTGCCTTCTCACATCCGACTGTGTCCCTCCTGCTGAAATCTCTCCAGCAACGCTGTCAAGCGTTCCACAATTTCTGGATACGTTTCCCATACGTTATTCGTTTCACCCGGATCGTCGTAGATATGATACAGTTGCCCCGGCGTATCCGGTTGGGGACCGCCATCGCGAGGTGGGGGCCAGCCGCCAGAACCTTGTGTTCCCAAGATCAATTTCCAATCACCGTGCCGGATAGAGAAAACGCCTGTGCTGGAATGATGCACAATAGCTTCTCGCAAAGGGCTTTCGATCTCTTCACCCAATAATGCGGGTAAGATGTTGCAACTGTCCTGTCCAGCATCGTCTGGCACTTCCGTCCCGACAATCGCTGCGCAGGTCGCTATCAGATCGGTGAGACAGGTTAACGTATTGGTTTCGGTATTCGGTGCGATAACACCCGGCCATCGTGCTATCAAGGGTTCACGATGACCACCCTCCCAGATATGTGCCTTGTAACCACGCCAGTCGCCGCACGATTTATGATCGTAGAGATGATACGGCATTGGGCTGTTATCTCCCTGAATCCTGTCACCGGGCAATGCGCCATTATCACTCGTGATAAAGATGAGCGTCTCCTCGGTTTTGCCGGTGCGTTCTAACGCATCCATAACTTCACCGACCATCCAATCCACAAGCCATACCATATCACCACGGGGACCGGCATTACTCTGACCGCGTGCGAAATCTGGCACGACTGCCGCTGTGCAAGGTTCGTGCGGTGCAGAAGGGGTCAGATAGAGGAAGAAAGGGGCATCCGCGTCGGTTTGCCCTTCAATATACTCAACCGCCTTCTGGGCTATAATGGGATCCGCATCCTTATGCTCCCAATCTGGGGTCATCATACCGGGACGGCTTGTAAACTCAGGCACTTCGTGATAGACGTTCGGGATTTCCACAAAAGTGTCATTCTCAATAAAACCGTAAGGCGGTTGGCAGGTCGGGCAACCGGAATTTCCATAAAAATAGTCGAACCCGATATCCACGGGACCGCCCGTGAGTGGCGCGGTAAAATCAATATGCTCTTCGAGTTCCCGTCCTGCATTGGACCAAGGCAACGGGGCATTGAAATCGAAGTCGTATCCTTGCACCGTCGAAAATCCGAGTCCGAGATGCCATTTGCCGATACAGGCGGTATTGTAACCCGCATCTTTCAGTAATCCAGCGACTGTCAAGCGTTCAGCTTCAATCAGGGGTGGTTCATAGCCGTAAAGCACACCATGTTTGAGACGACTTCGCCAGCAATATCGACCTGTTAAAACGCCGTAGCGTGTCGGTGTGCAGACGGCGGAGGGCGAATGTGCGTCCGTAAAACGAATGCCCTCCTGCGCAAGTTTATCCATATTCGGGGTCGGAATCTTTGTGTCTGGGTTATAGCAGCCGACATCACCGTATCCCATATCGTCTGCCATGATAAAGACAATGTTTGGAGAGGTGTGTATGTCCATTCTAACAACTCCTGAGTGGGGTATGGCGATAAAACATCGCGCCTATTGTAATTTCGCCTTTAATTCGGCGAGGTCTTTGTCAGAAGAAGAGTAAACTATGATCAGACCTCTGCTTCATCCGCGTCCGCCAACGGCTTTGATGACGATTGTGGCGGGAAAACAAGCGTATCGGTTGTGGACAATTGTTTATGCGTTTTCAATACCGATTTCAGTTCCTCGTAGAATTGCTCGCACTCTTCTTTCGTGCCGAGCAACTCTATGCTGGGCGAGTTTGACAGGTTAATATGTAACTCATACTGACGTTGTCTCCCTCTGATTATCTTGATCTGATGGACATACTCAATATTCACCATCCCCCGATAAGAGTTCTTATACCTTTCATCCGGATTGATGATCTCAATAAACATTATGAAGCTCCTTTAGGCTTTTTATTTTTACTGAACTTTTGCTTTTAATTCCGCAAGGTCCTTGTCGAGCGATGCTTCTTCAGCGTAACCCGCGAATTCACGTGCTAATTCTGTGTCTTGGTATTCAACATCTACTTCAGCAGCAGCTCTCGCCAAAGTCGCCGCCTCCGTCGCATCCTGCTCCATCTTTGCGAGCGTCTCAAATGCCTTACTGTCTTGTATCTCTTTCAGCATTTCTCGCAGATGAGTTTCCGCATCAACGTTTCTGTGTTTCGCGACGACGACTGTTTTTTGCCCTTGTGCCTCCGTCATCTTCTGCTGGAGATGCTCCAAGAGATCGCTCAGTGATCGGACGATCTGTTTCTGTTCTTCCCACTGTGTTTTATATTCGTCTGCCAGTCGCCGATATTCATTCCGTTTTTCCAATCAGTGAGATCTTTGTCAATCGATGCTTCTTCGGCATAACCCGAAAATTCACGCTCCAGTGCCGCATTTTGATATGCGACATCAGCTTCAGCAGCCACCTTTGCCAAAGTGGATGCCTCCGTCGCTTTTTTCTCCATATTCGCAAGTGTCTCAAATGCTTGGTTGTTTTGTATCTCTTTCAGCATCTCGCGGAGATGTACTTCAGCGTCGATATTTCTGTGTTGTGCGACGACAGTCGCCTTTTTCCCTTCCGCTTCCATGGTTTTCTGCCGCCAAAGCCATCTATAAAAAAACAGAATGGCTGCCCCTATTGCTGCACCGCCCCAGAGTAAAGTATCTAAACCATAGTTCAGCCACGGTCCAAAAAGACCAATTATAGACATTTGCACGAGAGGGAATACATCTTCATCTACTTTAGTTTTAGGACCCAGGGTCCACAGCAATGCACTGAGCAATCCAATCCGAATAAGACTCGGGCCAATACCGGAACCCATTGCATCAAACAGAAAAACCAAAATTGATAGCCCACCTGCTACGAGTATTCCATCTATGAAAAATGCGAACAACCGCGCAAATCGAGATGCTAATTTAAATTTTTTCCCCGCAACTTCAATCAATTTCATCCTGAAAGCCTCTGTTATACGTATATATTATATATTGAACTTATAGTGAGTAAGCGGTAAGAATTCAAAGCAAATAGGGATCTGAGGCGGAGAGAAAAGGACACAAATTATCTCATTTCGTTCCCTATCTAACTACATCTTGATGTTTTACTCAATATGACTTCATTATATGTAGAGTCCGCGAAGACGAAAAAGAATAGCAAAATAACATTCAGAGGAAAGTGCGAAGCATAGCGACCTCGCACTATTATAATACTACGTTTACTACAGGGTCGGTACTGTTACAGCAACTTCGCGTCCACCAGCATTCGAGGAATCAATAACCCCTTGAATGATAACGTTCGTAAGCATAACGCCATAAGGATCAATCGGCGCAGGTTTCCCTTCACGGACAGCATCAATAAACGCTGAATCCTCTTCGTGGAAAACGCTTACCGATTCAAACTTCGTGAACTCTTGATCAAAAATCTCGCCGTCTTTATCGCCATAGACGCGTACGCCTTCCTCTGGACCCCGGACCTCGCCAATACCGAGACGTAATCCCGCTTTTTTGCCGAGGAAAATCGTCCCACCGAGCGAATCCATGTTCATGCACCAGCACGTCTTGAAGACCATACGTGCGCCGTTTTCAAAGACTACCCAACCGACACCGAAATCTTCGACCTCGGTCTCTTTAAGTGCCGGGTTCCATGTATTGTGGAGGCTTAGATAGTTGGAAGTGATACCGGAGACCGCGACAGGTTTCGGGTGTCCCATCAGATAGAGGGCAGTATCAAGCGCATAGACACCGATGTCCGCGGACGCACCTAAACCCGCTGTCGCCTTTCGGATAAAACTGCCACCGGGGTTACCGCGCCGCCGATCCGCGACGGTCTCAACGTAGTAGATATCGCCGAGTGTGCCAGCATCAACGATCTCTTTCGCCTTAATCACCTGTGGCGAATACCGGAGTTTCAAGCCGACCATCAATATCTTATCGTTTTCTTTTGCGGCGCGCCACATTGAAGCCGCAGCGTCCAACGTCGCTTCCATCGGCTTCTCACAGAAAACATGTTTACCTGCGTTCAGGGCAGCGACTGTCGGTGCTGCATGCACACCTGTAGGCGTACACACGTACACCGCTTCAATCTCGTCCATTTTGAGCATTTCGTTGTAATCGGTGAATGTCCGTTTAATGCCCCACCGTTCTTTCGCACGCTCCAGGTTTGCGGGGACAAGGTCGGCGGCGGCAATAATTTCAGCACCTTTAATATCAGCAAGTGTGCCGCAGTGCGCCTGTGCGATACCCCCCGCCCCAATCAAGCCTAATTTAACTGTTCTCATTTCCATCTCCTCGTTACGTATTGTATGCTTTTGATTTTAAGGCATTTCGCCTTTAGAAGTCAAGGGAAAATTGTAGTCGTTTTCGGTTGTCGGTGGGACGTATAAATCTTTTGTCAGTGAATTGTCAGAGTCAGAATTTGCAGGATTGTAAATAGCAGTTAGCAGATAGCGATGAGCGGTTGGTATATGTATGTTGCTTTCATACAGTATAAAAGGTCACTTACCCCCATTTTTTTTGGAGATCAGTATGTGGTTGATATTGTTAGGT
>VXZK01000182.1:16934-62829 GCA_009845545.1 Candidatus Poribacteria bacterium | reverse complement strand
ACTAAACAAACGAAAGCAAAATAGGAACGCCTCATAGGAAATTCACCTACGTCGCGGCTCCAATACCCCAAGTTACTCATTATAATGTAAGCACTTGGCGGTTTGATTGGCAATCCATGGAAACTCCTTATAGCGTTTCTATCCTACCACAGACGAAAACGCTAAAAAGGAGTATCTCATGGATAAAATCTCCTGCCATAAAAATCGCTACTGCGTAAGTTCTGATAATTATGTTATCGTTGTTCTATCTATTCAACTAACGTAACAGATTAGCACAAGTTACCAAAAAAGTCAAATTAATTTTTCAATTGAATTTTTGTAGCTGAAACGGATTGCCCTAAGGGGCGTGTTTTAGTTCCCCCCACTTCGTTATAAATTTACCAGCGGGTTCAACGGACAAGATACCTGGCGTACTGCTGAGCGCGAATTCGGCATCAATGCCGACGTACATCCCCCATCCACCGCCACGTTCACTGACCTTCACCATCAACAGGTTACTACCGCGTTTGAGGTCAACATCAAACGTATCTTGGAAAGTATTTGCATTGCCGCGTCCACGGTTCACTGCGTTGGTATGAACGACTTCACCGTTGAGCCAAACCTTGATAGAGTCATCACTGTTAACGCCCATCGTAACGTCGCGCTGCGCTTTCGTCGTTTTAAGGGTAATTAAAGCGTAGGACGTAACATCGTTGAAATCAGCGACGTTTGTCATCCCTATTGACACGACTGCTGCATTGATATCACCGTTATCAGGCAGCGTGCCGAGCGTCCATTTATAATCTCCGACCTCGTTGCCTTCCCTTGCACCATTCTTTGCAATGTCCTCTTCGGTGACTTTGCCTCTGCTGGCATCATCAAGAGAATCAACATCGGTAGAAGCCTGTCCGCCTTGGTTGGCTTTAGTGGGTGCGATCATCCAGAGCCATGGACCGGTAATGCGTTTATTTGCACCCCATGCTGATTCTTGTACGGGGATGGGCTCACCCTTAGCGTCAAATTCAACGTGTTCGTAATCATCAAAGTTGAGGCTGTGCTCGAAATCTGCGTCAATGCCGACGTTCATGCCCCAACCGCCCCCGCGTTCACTGACTTTGACCATCAAAAGATTCGCCCCTTCTTTGAGGTTAACCTGAAACTCATCTTGGAATTCATTGGGGCCTCCACGTCCGCGGTTAACTGCGTTCTTATGAACGACTACGCCATTGAGCCAGACTTTGATAGAGTCGTCGCTGCTGACTCCCATCGTCACATTACGTTGTTCCTCGTCGGTTTCGATGATGATAATGGCATAAGACGTGACATCGTTGAAATCCGCGATCTCTGTCATACCGATGTCAACGAGCAGGGCGTTGATATTTCCGTCCGCCGGAAGTTCACCGGGTGTCCATCTATAACCACTGACCGTATCCCCTTCGTTCGCACCATTTTCTGCGATTTGTTTTTCGTTGGTTCTGCCTTTGCTGGCTTCATTGAGGGCATCAATATCAGTAGAAGCCTGTCCGCCTTGGTTGACTTCGTTTAGCGCGATCATCCAGAGCCAAGGACCGCTAATACGTTCTTGTGCTTGGCTTGTGTTAGCCATAACCGCAAGCGTTAGCAGACATACCAATCCTATCAGGAATTTTTTTTTATACATTTGCGTGATATAACCTCTTTATATTACTGCTGAGTGCTTTTTAGCTGCTTTTGAACGCTGGTAACCTTGTCTGCCATCGTTTGTGTTCTGTCAATTCGTGTGCCGAATTTAAGCGTCGTTGTGATGCGGGGCGCGCCCATCTCATGGACGACTTCATGGCACCGCCGGATCGCTGCGAACACGACATCCCAATCGCCTTCGATATTTGTGCCGTAGGCGTGTAACTTTGTTTCCAAACCTGCTGCTTTGAGCACCTTCTCACAGGCAGTAACGTATTTCGAGACCGAAACGCCGACACCCATCGGAACGACGCAAAGATCCGCAATGACTTTCATATATTTTCCATTTTCCTTAATTGTTTTGTAATTGGTCCAGGACTGAGGCAGGTAGGGGTGCCGCACCTGAAGTCGCTACGCCGTCGTCAACTTGCGTGGGTGTCATCATCCCCGGAACAACACAAGAAACGGCAGGGTGTGCCAAGATAAATTTGAGGGCAGCTTGTGGAAGACTTCGCGCCTTATCTCCAATGATCGCCTTTACCTCTTCCACGCGCGCCAGATCGGCGAGGAATTTCTCACGGGGCCAGGTTTTCCGATAGTCATTTTCTGCGAACACGGTCTCAGGTCTCAGGTGTCCAGAAAGCAGTCCGGACGACAGCGGTTGCCGGACGACAATGGCGATGCCTTTTTCAGCAGCAGTCTCCATCACCGGTGTTGCCATCTGTTGGGTGAGAATATTGTAGGTAAGCATCAGTGAAGATATACCGGTTTCTGTGATCGCTTTCAGGGCGTCCGCTTCGCTACCGAGCCCCATCCCATAGTATCGGATTTTTCCTTCGGTTTTGAGGTTTTCCATCGTGCCGAATGCGTCATCCCATTCGGGAGCAGGGGGTGGCGAGTGGAATTGGTAAATATCTATAACATCCCGTTTTAACCGCGTGAGGCTGCCTTCAACGGCGGATCGGATATATTCGGGTGAAACGTTGAACGATGGGTGTTCCCATCCGTGGCTAATCCAGCCATCGGAGTCCAATTCATAGCCGAGTTTTGTGGCGATGACGACTCTACTACCGAGTGCTGAGAAAGCCTCACCGAGTAGGTGTTCCGCGCGTCCACCGCCGTATTGGTCTGCCGTATCGTAGTAGGTGACACCGCTTTCAAAGGCGTATCGGAGGAGATCGACAGCGTCTGTTTCGCTGATGTCTCCCCATTCACGTCCACCGAGTTCCCATGTTCCCATGCCGATTTCGGAGACGGTTAGTCCTGTGTTTCCTAATCGACGTTGGCGCATTGTTGTTCCTTCGCGAGACGATGAGACACGAGTCTCTGCGCTTAGTAAAGTACTACGATTTGAGTCTACTGATTATTTTACAATGTTTCTAATTATTTGTCAATAGTATTTTATTTTCGGTAGCAGCGGTCTATCCATCTGAGGACGAAATTAGATTGACAGACTCTGTCTGTTTCTGATAAAATCATAGTATTCATTTGAAAAGAAAAGTTGATGGCTAAAAAGGGAATTTCTAATTAATGAAACTATTGGTCACTGGCGGTGCGGGATTTATCGGCACCAATTTCATCCGATACTGGCTACGGCACCACTCAGATGATACTATTATTAACCTTGATCTGCTGACATACGCTGGGAATATCACCAATTTGACAGATATAGCGGCGCATTACCCGAAGCGTTACACGTTTGCCCAGGGCGACATCCATGACTCGGCGTTTGTGGAAAGCGTATTGAAAAAAGAGGCTCCGGAGGTCATCGTCAATTTCGCTGCGGAGTCGCACAATAGCCGTGCGATTCTACATCCGCGGCGTTTCTTTGAGACGAACGTGATGGGGACACAGGTTTTGTTAGATGCGGCTCGAAAGTATGACGTGCAGCGTTTTCATCATATTTCTACATGTGAGGTGTACGGTGAACTGCCATTGGACTCACCGGATGCCTTTAGTGAGAACGCGCCCTATCGCCCACAGACACCCTATAACGCTTCCAAAGCGGCAGCCGATCATCTCGTGAACGCCTATTTTCACAGTTTCAGTATGCCGATAACAATCTCTAATTGTGCGAACAACTACGGTCCCTACCAGCATCCAGAAAAACTTATTCCACGCTTCACAACGAATGCGATTCAAAATTTACCGTTAACACTCTACCGCAGCAGTCATAATCGCCGAGAGTGGTTACATGTTGAAGACCACTGTCGAGCTGTCGCAGCGGTGATCAGGCACGGCAAAATTGGGGAAACCTACAACGTCGGGAGCGGGGTGGAGAAAAGCATTGAGGAGATTAGCGATTTCATTTTAGATGTGCTTAACAAACCGCAGGCTCTGAAAACTTATGTGCCAGACAGGCCCGGGCACGATTGTCGGTATCTGTTGGATTCGGGAAAGATTACCGGAGATATCGGTTGGGAGCCGACGATTGCGTTTGAAGATGGCATGCGCGAGACGATTCAGTGGTACGTCGAAAATCAGGAATGGTGGCAGACGATTCAACGGAAAGTGGATAGTGAAGTGGTTCAAGAGGATAAATGGGAGACGTTCAAACGGAGGTAACCTCATGGAACTGACGGCGGAACAACTGACAACATGGCAACGCGATGGAATCATCGTGGTGCCGAACGTGTTTCCACAAGAAGTGATCGCACCCGCGCTCGAAGAGATTGAACGGAATGCCTACGACGGATTGACTCATGCCGAATATCGGGCGAAATGGGATTCACAACCGGAGGCGTTAAAAAGTGCTTATGAGAAGCACAGCGATATGCAACGACTCGCGGGTCCCTTTGGAAAAGCGGTGCATTTTCCGACAGGCTTGGAAGCTGTAGATAAACTCATTGAAAATGAGGCATACTTGCGGATCGCACAGCAATTGTTAGGCACGGAAGAAATTCGACTCGGCTATGGGCAGATCTTCTTTCGGGAGGGGCTCACCGATAGCCGCCATAGTGAACATCCATGGCAGGGGTATCACATCGACAATGCGACGAACTCACCCTTGCCACCGCACCCGGATTGGCAGCGGTACGGATATATTTTGACCGCTATTTTCCCACATGACATCGAATTGGACGGTGCGCCGATGCTCGTCTGCCCAGGTTCACAGAACCAGTTGGCGAAAATATGGGCGAAGTACCCGGGCAGAGGCGGTGGCATGGGGATTCCGGATCTACGAGAATTTAAGGGAGAACTCGCGGATCCGGTTCCGCTCACGGCGAAAGCGGGGAGTGTTTCATTCCGTTCCAGCTACTTGGTTCACGCCGCGCAACCGTTTGAGAACAAAAGCAGACAACGCGGGTGGATGGGGTATCACTTCCATCGGGCAGACAATGACGATTGGTGCAAAACGACGCGCCCAGTGCCCGGATGGGGCAGCCCAAACTATATGAAATTTGTCACGCAGACCACCCCTGCTGTGCGACGCGTCTTAGGGTGGCCCGCGCCAGGGGATGCGTATTATACGCCGGAAGCCCTTGCACGTCTTGCGCAGGCATATCCGGGGATTGATTTGGAACCATACCGGAATTAGAATCAGGGAGGACTCTATATGAGTAAAATGAGAAAAGTTGTGATGATGAACGAGGCGGGACGTATCTGGACAGAGGAGCAGGAAACGCCTGCACCGAAATCGGGGCAGCTGTTGGTTGAAGTTCGCGCCTCAATGGTAAGTCCGGGTACGGAACTCGGGGGTGTCAAACGGCGACGCGAGAACCCAGGTTCTGAAGCGAGGCAGCGTTCCTTTGGATATACGAATGCCGGTGTTGTTGTCGGTATGGAAGGCGATTGCGACGAATTTGAGATTGGCGATAGGGTGGCTGGTATGGGCGGTGGCTACGCACTCCACGCCACGTACGCTTGTGTGCCACATAACCTATGTGCAAAGATTCCAGATGATGTCGCTGACGAGGACGCTGCTTCTATTCATCTTGCGGCAACGGCATTGCACGCCGTGCAACGCGGGCGTATCCGTATCGGTGAGAACGTTGTCGTCGCAGGATTAGGTATCGTTGGGCAATTTGCGTGCCAGATCGCCAAAACCGCGGGTGCCTATGTTATCGGTTTAGACCAATTGCCATTACGGATAGGGATTGCTGACTTTTGTCTAAACGATGGGGCTGGGATACACCGCGCAATAAACGTATCGGAAACGGATCCGATTCCCATCGCAAATGAGTTTACCAATGGTTACGGCATGGATTGTGGGATTATCGCCTTTGGTGGCGATGCGACGAGTGCGTTTCAGCAGATCCGTGCAATGCTAAAGACGGCACCCGATACGCACAAGATGGGACGGATTGTTATCGTTGGTGGCGCGAGCATTACGCACGGCTTTGCAGCGGGACTCGGTAATGTGGATGTTATCAGCGCAGCACGTACCGGACCCGGCTACCACGACGAAGATTATGAACACGGCGCGGATTACCCGCCGGTGTTTGTTCCGTGGCCGACACAGCGTAATTTAGCGTTATCGCTACGACTGATGTCCGAAGGCAAAATTCAGGTGAATCCGTTGATTACAGATGTTGTGCCAATTGATCAAGCATCTGAAGGATGTGAAAGATTGATTCAAACCCCAAATGAAGCGTTAGGTGTTGTTTTTTCGATGTAATACCAAATCTGAAAAAATTCGCATTTCAGAGATTTTGAAACGCATGGGAATGTTGCATGTCCAAGGCGCAATAATGCACGTCGCATTTGGGCGAGTACGCCGCAGAATTGCGCTACTATGAACGAGCTTTTTGTTAATGAGAGGTGATTATTCAGAATATGGAAATTAGAGGCGCGCGTGAATCAGAATTAGAACAGGTTGTTGAACTTAGCTGCGTAGCGTTTAACCCCGATGGCCATCAACGCTATTGGCAGTACGTCCAAGGCGATAGCAGTTATCGTCCGTCGCAAACCCGGGTTGTTGTCGTGAATGACAAAGTTGTCTCGACTTTGCGCGTTTGGGAGCGACGGATACGGGTCGGGGAATCTCTGGTGACCATGGGGGGTATCGGTGGTGTCTGCACACATCCGAACTATCGTAGTGTCGGATACGCGTCCGCGCTCATGCGGGATACTATTGGCTATCTACAGACAATCGGATGTGACCTTGGTGTGCTTTTCACTATCATCCCCGAGGCGTTTTACCGACAACTCGGATGGACATCTTTGCTACTGCCGGGCTTCAGTGTGGCGTACAACTCATCAACATCGGCGGCAGCCTCGTCGGAGTGGCAGGGAACCGATTTTAATCTGGAGACGGATTTAGATGCTGTAGCCGGACTATATGACATCGCTAATGCACAGCAGAGCGGAACTATCGCGAGGACGCGTGCTTATTGGGATATGGCACCGTGCCGTATCCGAGGTGTCCTTCCAACTGTCATTGCACGCCGAAATGGACACATCAGCGGGTATCTCAATTATGAGATGGACGAAAAAATTGTGGAGGTGCGTGAGGTCGGATGTGTCCCTAACGAGCCAGAGGTCTTGAATGCACTCGTATCTTATCTTCTGAAAGCGTGTGCAGCACAAGAGATTGAGAAGATAGAGGTCAAGTTTCCGTCTCAGCATCCGTTTGCGGAACGCCTGATAGCAGCGTGTAACAGTCCCGTAACACCAACAGAGCGGTCGAAGATGATGCTCTATGCTGTAAATCTACCCGTGCTTTTGCGTCGTCTTGTCGTCGGATGGGAATCGCAAATAGCAATTTCCGATCAGGCCTTTCCATCGCTCGCTGTCAAACTGCCTGTCCCCAGTAACCAACAGATAGTGATACGACACAACGCCGATGGCACGCTGCAAATCGTTCCTGAAGATGCTGATGCTGTTGACTTAGGCGTTGATCTATCCGACGCAGATTTCTGGCAACTCCTGTTCGGCGGAATCGGGTGGGAGCAGGTGAGACCTGACGCTTCAGTATCGCCTGAAATCTGGGCATTCTTGGAGACACTGTTTCCGAAACGGGATGTCATCTTCTGGGTTCCAGACCAGTATTAGAAGATAGGCAAACACAGGTAGAAAGCGTATGGAACATGATCGTAAAAACAGGAAAGGTGGCACGCAAACAAGCGCGTTCGGAACACCCGGCAGAATCAATCACGATGCGAGTGAATTTTACGGGAGCAGGCTCTACGCCGATCAGGAGCCGCCGGAGCCTGATGAATGGATTGAAAACCCGATCCCCCCTGAAAACCTTGATCGACTCTACTGTGCGTCCAGCGCACAGATGTCCGAAATCCCGGACGCAAGCGTCCATCTGATGGTTACATCCCCGCCTTACAATGCTAAGAAGGAATACGACGACGATCTATCCCTCGCGGAGTATAGGGAACTGCTCTATGCTGTTTTCGCCGAGACCTATAAGAAGTTAGTCACTGGGGGTAGGGCATGCATTAATATCGCCAACTTAGGTCGGAAACCCTACATCCCGTTGCATAGTTACATCATAGAGGACATGCTGGCGATAGGCTACCACATGCGGGGTGAAATCATCTGGGATAAAGCCTCAAGTGCGGGGAGTTCGACAGCGTGGGGCAGTTGGTTATCGGCGGCGAATCCGGTGCTGAGGGACGTTCATGAGTATATCCTCGTCTTTTCCAAAGATTCTTTTTCTCGGAAACGCAACGAAAAAGAGAATTCTATTCGTAAAGAGGATTTCTTAGAATGGACAAAAAGCGTCTGGAGCTTTCCGTCTGTCTCAGCGAAACGTATCGGACATCCTGCCCCCTTTCCTGAGGCACTGCCACATCGGTTAATTCAGCTCTATACCTTCGTCGGCGATGTCGTCTTGGATCCGTTCTGTGGCAGCGGCACGACGTGTTTGAGTGCGTTAAAATCCGGACGACATTATATCGGTTATGATATTGAGGAGAAATACATTGAATTGGCGGAGGAACGGATTAAACAGTATAGCGATCAACCGCGTTTATCCATATAAAAGACTCACGCCAAGAGATATGTTTTCTCTGCCTCGGTTCCAAACGTTATAACCGAATCCGATTGCTCTGTGTCAGCCGATTGTCCGTCACAGGTCACCTTAACGGCGGCTGTTGTTCGGACGGTGCAGTCATTCCCCAATGTGGAATAAAGTCGCGCCTCAGTAAGTTGTCCATCCTCCCATGCCATATCCACTTCAAACCCGCCGCGGGCGCGTAAGCCTTTGACGTGTCCGGTGCTCCATGCCTTCGGAAGTGCGGGCAGTAGGTGAATCTCACCGGCGTGGCTGTGTAGTAGCATCTCCGCGATACCGGAGACCCCCCCGAAATTGCCATCAATCTGGAAGGGTGGATGTGTATCAAACAGGTTCGTCAAAGTGCATTTCGCGAGAAGTGCCTGGAGATGGGTATATGCCTCTTCAGCATCTTCAAGTCGCGCCCAGAAATTGATGAGCCATGCGCGGCTCCACCCTGTGTGTCCGCCGCCGTGTGCCAGGCGATATTCCAACGATTTCTTAGCAGCCGCTGCCAGTTCAGGTGTCCCGCGCAGTGTAATCTGACTACTCGGATGCAGTCCATACATGTGCGACATGTGCCGATGCCCCGGCTCGGGTTCGTCATAATCGAACACCCATTCCTGCAGTCGTCCCGTTTTTTCGCTAATCTGGAGCGGGGCGAGCCGTTCTAAAGCGGAGACCAACTCAGCGCGGAATTCTGTATCTTCTCCGAGGACATCAATGCAAGCGATGCAGTTGGTGAAGAGTTCATGTATAATTTCCAGATCGATTGTTGCGGCGTAGGTGAAGAGGGAGCGTGTGCCGTCTGGTTTCAGGAAGCTATTTTCCGGTGAGTGCGACGGATTGGTGACGAGTTTCCCAGGAAAAGGTGTACCTTCCGGTGCTTCAACGAGGAAATCGAGCATGAAACGGGCAGCCCCTTTCAGCAAGGGGTAACCTTGTTCAATGAGAAAATCCTTATCACCCCCGAAAAGGTAGTGTTCCCACACATGTTCACATAACCATGCGGCACCGACAGGCGAAATCCCCCAAATACCATCAGCAGGCGTTGTGAAACCCCAAATGTCGGAGAGATGGTGAACGACCCAGCCATCAGCACCGTAATGGATTTTGGCTGTCCGGTTCCCCGGTTCGACGAGTGTGTCCATGTAGTCAAATAAGGGGGTATGGCACTCCGGCAGGTTACAAATTTCGGGGACCCAATAGTTCATTTGGAGGTTGATATTGGTATGGAAATCGCTGTTCCAAGGTGCGTTCATGTGCTCGTTCCAGATGCCTTGCAGATTGGCGGGGAGGCATCCGGGTCGCGAACTTCCCATCAACAGATAGCGTCCATATTGAAAATAAAGTACGATGAGTCCTGGATCTGACGCACCTGCTTTTACTGCATTTAACCGTTCATCAGTAGGGAGATTGACTGCCTCCGTGGAGCCGAGGTCTAAATCAACGCGTTGGAAGAAGTATTGATGCTCAGCGATGTGATCGTCCCGAATATCTGCATAAGGTCTTGTATCAATATTTGTCAGATAATTTTCGCAAAGCGCGTGTGGGTTTCCGCTTGTATCCGTCTGATGGATGTAGCTGGTTGCCGCGGAGAGAAAGAGCGTAACAGCATCCGCGCCATTGACGGACAGGCTATCGCCTGTTGACTCGACTTTTCCGCCTTCCGTATGGGCTTGTAGATAGGCTGAAAACCGTACCCCGTCATCGCCACACTGTCCGTCAAGTCGAAGGATATTGGCGGCAATTGCTTCGACGCTGGCATCCTGTTCACGTGTCATCGTTATATCAAAACCGATGTGTTCGGTCGCGTCAGCTTCGATTCTGATAACGATGAGGTTATCTACGGCTGTCGCAAAGGCTTCTCTTGTGAAAGTGACATCGCCGCAGCGATATGCTGTTTTTGCGATCCCGGTGTTTAAATCGAGTTCGCGGCGATAATGGGTTGCACCCTCGTGTCGGAATTCCAGGAACAGATCCCCGAGAGACTGGTAGGATTTGATGCGTTCGGGGACGCCGAGCATCGTTTCTCCGGCAAGTTGGGTTGCTTCTTCATTTTTATCCTCGAAGAGGAGCTGTTGCACCTTCGGGAGTGCTTCCAAAGCCTTTGGATTGTTGGTATCGCGAGGACCGCCATCCCAAAGGGTCTCTTCGTTGAGTTGAATGCGTTCGCGTTCCACGCCGCCGAACACCATAGCACCGAGCCTCCCATTTCCGAGAGGGAGCGCGTCTGTCCATACTTCGGCTGGTTTCTGATACCATAAAACAAGATTATCTGTGTTGGTCATTATGAATAAATCCTTTTAATAATAGTTGCAATATTCTGATCGAGGTTTTTGTGCCGAATGTGAATGAATTTCCTAAAATGATTCTGAAAATAATACGTATTGGATATTTATGCTGAACCATTATATCAGATAAAAATTATGCTGTCAAAACAGTTGCTGGCTAATTTCCGTCTGCAATCGCACATTAAAAACGGAGAAGAATAGGTATTTAAAGAGGAACAGTCCTTACGCAGCGAAAACCGACGTTGTGAATCGAGTGTGCGGGCGAAAATCTGAAACGAGGGGCAACGCGTACGTACCGAGGTATGCTCATCCAAGAACCACCGCGTAACACGCGGTAAGTTTTAAGAGTTGTAAAATTGTTAAGCACGTAGTTTATATCGTTGTCAGCAATCGGATTCCGGTGTGGCGAATTGGCATAAAAATCCGAAATATGTTCATCCTTCGGTCATGGGTGGTGTAGATATGCAGCTTTAAGGTGTTAATTTAACGAGAGGATGTTCCACAGCACATTGGACGCGATACAAGGTTATAGAAGGACAGTGGGGCCTAATAAGCGCATCTGCTGTGGTTTCACCTATAGATGCCGTTTTTGCTGACAGCATGTAAGTATGTTTTTCCACGCTGAGGGTGTGACACTTTTGCTGGATAGAAAGCCAATTACCAGGACCAGCCCTTTCGCTCTCGGTGATCACAGAGTATTTTGACCGTTTTGTGTGCCTTCTTTTCTGCTGCGATATGCAAAGGCGTATGACCCTTGTCGTTCGCTGCGCTGGTATCTGCGCCGTTTTCAAGCAGGACTCCGGCTGTCTCGTATGCATTGTGTAATGCTGCGATGTGCAGGGGTGTATCGCCGTTTTGGTCCTTGATGTTAACCTGTGCGCTATTTTTTAACAAGACCCTCGCGACTTCGGCGGTATCATCCTCGGCTGCGATGTGCAGAGGCGTGAGGCCTTTGTTATTCGCTGCGTTCGTATCAGCCCCATTTTCGATGAGGATTTCCGCTGTTTTATAAGCGTTGCGCCATGCTGCCCAGTGCAGAAGGGTATAACCCGATTTGTCCCTCGGGTTGATGTTTGTGTTGCTTTCGAGCGATACGCCTTCAGCTTCATAGACATTGCGCCATGCTGCCCAGTGCAGTGGCGTATCCCCGTCTTCGTTCGTCGTGTTAACATCTGCTCCATTTTTCATCAACACCGTTGCTGTTTCGTGTCCATTATTCCACGCTGCCCAGTGTAACGGGGCAAAATTCTTATCATTCGTTGCGTTGACATCAGCCCCATTGTCTATTAACACTGATGCCGCTTCATCAGCATTGTGCCACGCTGCCCAGTGCAAAGGTGGATAGCCATATTTGTCTCCTGCGTTGACATCGGCTCCATTTTCTACCAACGCTGCCACTGCTTCATAGGCATTGTCTCGCGCAGCATCGTGAAGGGTCGTATAGCCGTGTTTTTGTACGCGTTTAATTGTATTGTTGTTATCCGCTCTCTGCGCGTTGATGTGCATGCCAAAAGTGTCGTTGGGTTCTGATACCTCAGGCCCGTTTTGTTGTTTCAAAATAATATCCTCCTAATTTCCTCGTTGCCAAGGCACGCTCCCTGCCTTCTGTGTTTCTGCTTGGAAGAGTTGGCTCATTTCTCTGAAGAGGGCTGTCTCCGTCTGTGCGTTGTTCGTCGTTTCCAATGGGTCGTTTGACAGATTGTAGAGTTCCAACGGTTCAAAGGGGCTGTTGTGCAACAATTTCGTGTCTCCGCGCCGGATGGCATGTTGACCCTGTCCGAGAAAGCGTTGTCCACCTTCTCTGCGTAGCCAATAGAGTATACGCTCCGAGAAGTCCTGCTGTTCACCTTGAAGCGTCTGCCACATTGAGCGTCCTTCGATGCCTTCGGGAATTGATGCGCCCGCCACTTCACAGATTGTGGGGAACAGATCCATGAGCAGCGCAACCTGATCCGTAACATATCCATCTTGGATATACCCAGGCCACATCGCGCACGTCGGTACTCGGATACCGCCTTCGTACATCTCACCTTTTTGCCCGCGCAAGGGACCGTTGTGAGCACCGACGTTCATTGCACCGCCGTTGTCCGATGTGTAGATAACGAGCGTATTCGACAATTGATCGGTGTCCTCAAGTGTATCAAGGACGCGTCCGATGCCAGCGTCCATGTGCTCGACAAGCGCGATATATTTTGCGCGTTGCGGTGAAATGTCGGGTTCGCGTTCCTGTACCCGCGCAATCCATTCATCTGGGGGTTGGATTGGCGTATGCGGCGCGTTGTAAGCGAGATAGAGAAAAAAAGGTTCAAACGACACGGCTTGTGCGCGAATGAAGTCCATACTCCATTCTGTAAAGAGGTCTGTTGCGTGTCCTTTCGGATTGATGGTATCAAAACCGTGCCGCATGTAGTTTATATCGTGTCTGCGGTGTGTGTAGTAGTCGTCCATCATATCGCCGAGGAAACCGTGAAAATGATCGAATCCGCGTTTGCAAGGATGATTCTCCGGTTCGAGTCCAAGGTGCCACTTACCGATAAGTGCAGTACGATAATCTTTCTCTTTCAACGCTGAAGGGAGCGTAACAGCATCCTGTCGAAAGTACCCCCAACTGTTTTCTGGATGGGTGCGAATCACACCTGGCACCCCGACCCTATCGGGATAGCGTCCAGTCATGAGAGATGCACGGCTTGGCGAACAGACAGAAGAGTTCGCGTAAAATCTGGTAAACCGTGTTCCGTGTTCAGCAATTCGGTCAATGTTCGGGGTCTGGATTGAGGGACCGTTGTGTGCCGAAATATCGCCATAACCGTGGTCGTCAGCGAGAATAAGGAGGACGTTGGGCAATTGTGTCATAGTTCTTTCCAAAAATATATTGTCGCGCGAGACGTGTGGTAATATAGCGTTAGTTTTTCAATTCACGAATTCACACCAGACAGCCGGGACACCGACTGGCACGCCAATTGGCGAAACCTGGAATTTTGACGTGTCTATATTTTTCACACTACCCGTAATGTGTGCAGCCAGTCGTTCGGTGAGCACACCAGCTGCACTTGATTTGCCGAATCTATTGCCGAGATTTGATACTTGCCCATGTCGTGGCAAGTTTACCAGAAGGCTCAACAGGCATGAGTGTTAGGAGTCCCTTCTCCATCAGGTCGTTTATATCGTCTTCTTCCAGTACGGAATCGAAGATTGCGACCTCATAGAGCATACCGTCAAGTGTCTCTGAGGTATTGTTAGTCCAACCGCCGATGTTGACTTCGGTGTCATTCTGGGGCCCTGGTTTACCCATCCCTCCAACAGAACCGATTTCAACGCCATTTTCGTAGATCTTGATGGTATCCTTTGCGTCGTAAGTTGCGGTCATATACAACCAGACATCTTTCTTCACATTTCCTTGACCCCAGGCACCTTTCCAACCGTCTCGCGCAAAGTAAGCCTCCCAACCGGTGCCATTACCGCTTGTCCTAAAGGCGTAATTTGCCACTGTTCCATTCGCAGGCCTTTTACCGAGAATATGTCCAAAACCGTTCTCGGTTTTGTTGACATACACCCATGAAGTAATTGACCACGCCTTTTCCAGATACATACTCTCGGAGTCTTGGATAATAACCCGATCGTTTACACCGTCTAAACTGAGCGCAGGCCCATCAGGACCTTTGACCCATTTTCCGCCCTGAAGTTCACCGTGGTTATCGTTTCCCGAAATATCTTCGATATCATCGCCTTTGCCTTCGTTGAGCAGCCAAATACCCCTTGCAGTTTCAAAGTCGATCTCCGCATAAGTATGTACTGCGAAGGTCAGACTGATGGTGATGATCGCTAAGCAAACTATAATGGATTTCATTTTACCTCCTATAGGTTGAATTTACCATTGTTTGATGGTTTAGCACGCGTGCGTGTTCAGTATGTTCAGCTATGTTATTCCATACGGCGAACATCTGCAAAACGGGTGCGACGAGTTGTTAAGGCAACATACTGATTGCCCACAATTGGCCGCATTGATTATTGAGATTTGATGTTTGCCCACGTCGTTGCGAGTTTGTTAGAAGGCTCAACAGCCGCTAAGGATGATAGCCCATCTTCCATCAGGGTGTTTATATCTTCTTCCGCCAAGGCGACACTGAAAAGCGCGACCTGAGCGAGCATACCGTCAAGTGTCTCTGAAGTGTTGTCGGTCCAACCGCCAATGTTGACCTCGGTGTCATTCCGGGGAGCCGGTCCACCCATCCCACCAACGGAACCGATTTCAGTGCCATTTTCATAGATTTTAATAGTATCCGTTCCGTCGTATGTTGCGGTCATATATAACCATTCACCTTTCTTGACTGAACCTTGATTCCAGGCACCTTTCCAACCGTCTCGTGCATAGTAAGCTTCCCAGCCTTGACCATTGCCGCTTGTCCTGAACGCGTAATTCGCCACGGTTCCAGATGCGGGTCTTTTGCCGAGAATATGTCCAAAACCGTTCTCGGTTGTATTCACAAAAGTCCATGCGGTGATCGTCCATGCCTCTTCGAGATACAGGCTATCGGAGTCTGCGATGATCACCCGGTCATCTTGTCCATTTAGACTTAAGGCAGGTCCATCAGGCCCTTCGACCCATTCTCCGCCCTGAAGTTCACCGTGATTCTCGTTTCCAGACATATCGTTGATAACATTACCTTCACCTTCGTCAAGTAGCCAAATGCCCCTTGCGGTGCTAAAATCGATCTCCGCATAAGTATGGACTGTGAAGATCAGGCTGAGACTGATGGTGATGATCACTAATTGCGTTGTAATGGATTTCATTTCTACCTCCTACAGGTTCAATTTGCTATTATAGTAAAATCCGAAAATAAGTTTACACCTATTGTTGGTAGGGATTGGGTAACCCAACCCCTACGGTTCCTAAATTGACCTACGCTACCGAATTCACCGCTTGAATTAGGGCGATAATATATCCGAACTGGAATGCCCACGCCTGCCGGACTCTGCCGGAAACACCAGGCGGCGATGCATCATCTGGGTGTGACGGGGCGTGGTCAGGCATTAACATGTACGGATATTCCACATCCCGAAGGATCTGCGCAACTCTGTGCATGTCGAGGTGTCCCTCATCGGGCCAGACCTCTTGAAAGTCGTGCAATCCGCCGCGAATATTGCGGAAATGAATGTTGAAAATTTTCTTTCGCTCGCCGAAATACTCAAGAATCTCATAGAATTCGGTGCCTGGATCTTCCAAACCTTCTGATACGGTGCCACAGCAAAAGTTAAAGCCGTGATATGGACTCTCTGCAATCTCGGCGAAGCGTTTCAAGCCGTCAAAGATGGGGTAATTCCACCGCTCAACGCCTCTTAAAATAGGCGCGGGCGGATCGTTCGGGTGACACGCCATCTGGACCTTGTTCTCTTCAGCGACAGGAATGACCCGTTCGAGAAAGTATGCGATTCGGTCAAACGCCTCTTCGCGACTCACCTCGCCCGCCTCTGAAAGTGTTTCGTTATCATACTTGGAAAAGTCGAAGGTGCTGTAGTTTGAGCCACCGCGCCCAGGTGTACTCTCGGTTCGCTGATGGTTCAGGATGCAGAAGTTATAATTCAACCCTCGTAATCCTGCGGCAGCGGCATTCTCAATCATTTTGCAAACCGCATCAATATCCGTGTCGCGCTGTGGGTCATGGGCAAGCGTGATGCTCCTCGGAAGCCCGATATGAATCATCTCAAGGCTAACACCAGCTTCCGCCGCCTCTTCCTTGTGTCGAATCAATGTTTCAGTTTCAGTGTCTTTAACGGAAGCATCCATGTGCGTTACGCCGTGGCGAACGAGGAATGCCAACTCTTTGGAAGATGTCCCGATCCCTTGAACGCCGACGTGCATCTCCCCTTTTTTGCCGGGTTGTTTCTCAGTTTTGTTCATCGTTCTGCCTCCTTCAACGATTACAATATCATTTGTGAATCAGAAAAGATTTATGCAGTATAGCATGCCCTAAAAATCGTGTCAATCCAAAAACGTCAACAGAAAATTTTCTGGACAGGTGATCGCTTCTATGCTATGCTGAAACCACAGAATTTCGTAGAGATTACGTAACAGAGGAGAAATGATGGCAAACGAAGACTACACCTCGCGTGTACCGTATTACACATTTGCAGAGACGCTGGCAGCGCAAGAAGCAGAGTTGGAAACGAATCCGCTGATGCAACGGCTTAACGCTTATCGGAAAACGTATGAAGGCGATCCGCACCGTCCGATTTATCACTACATCAACCCCGAAGCGATGCTTAATGATCCGAACGGTCTCTGTTTCTGGCAGGGACGCTGGCATCTCTTCTATCAGGCGTATCCACCTGAAGATACACGACAGCATTGGGGACACGCGATTAGCGACGACCTTATCCATTGGCGCGATTTGCCGTATGCAATTTACCCGAACCCCGAAAGATGCTGTTTCTCCGGTGCGACACTTGTAGAAGAAGACCGCGTGATAGCTATGTATCATGGCACCGTTGTCGGCAATATGGTTGCGGTGTCAAGCGATCCGTTGCTCCTGAATTGGGAGAAGGTGTCCGGCGAAGCGGTCATCCCGGCGAAACACGCGGACGGCACGACTCCGGTCTACCGCGTCTTTGACCCGTGTATCTGGAAGAAAGAGGACATGTATTATTCGCTTTCCGGTGGCACACTCCCACACGGACCCGGCGGCAAACCGATTCGTGCTAATTTCCTGCTCCGTTCAGCCGATTTAGCGAATTGGGTCTATCTACACCCCTTCGTTGAAGACGATATGTTCACATTGGTAGGCGATGATGGCGCGTGTCCGTATTTCTGGCCCATCGGTGACCGACACATGCTCCTTTTCTTCAGCCACATGAGCGGCGGGCAATATCTGCTCGGTGATTATGACACCGAACGCGACAAGTTCGTCGTGACAGCAGGTGCGAAGAACAATTTCGGGGCGGCATCTCCAGCGGGTGTCCACGCGCCCTCGGCAACACCTGACGGCAACGGTGGTCTTATCGTTATCTATAACATGAACCCGGCGAAGCCTACCAAGGGTTGGAATCAGATCATGACGCTGCCGCGTCGCTTGACACTTCTCTCCAGAGATGAAGTCGGCATCGAGCCTGCGGGTGATATTGAATCGTTGCGGTATGAACATCAGCACGTCAATGCGATGACACTTCCCGCGAACGAGGAGGTCGTGCTGGAAGGCATCAGTGGCAATGCGATGGAACTTGAACTTGAAATCGATACGAAATCTGCACCGATGGTTGAACTGAATGTGCTCCGTTCACCGCAGAAAGAGGAGTTCACCCGTATTGCGTTCTTCAGAGAACGTGGCTTACGCAACCTGAATCCTGGTGTTGAGGTACGTGATAGTCTGCTAACGATTGATTCCTCGTATGCGTCAGTTGCCTCAGATGTCCTTTCACGCGCCCCTGAAACCGGGGCGGTCTCTATCGCGCGAGACGAAACCCTCAAGCTGCGGGTATTCGTTGACAAGAGTGTGGTGGAAGTATTCGCTAATGGGAAACAGTGCGTCGCGATGCGCGTCTATCCTGATAAGGCGGAGAGTGTCGGTGTGTCGTTGCGTTCACAAGGACAAGCCTCTGAACTCAAATCGCTGGATGCTTGGCAGATGAAAAACATTTATGCTTAACTCCCAGCAGATACGGCACTGATGCAAGTTATAGGAGGACTGAATCATGATTCGCTAAAAAGTCATTGGAGGGTGCAGCGTGAAGGTATAGACGAGGCTGGGCACAAAACCTCTTTAAACACAAATCCCTCTAATATTGTGTGGTTAGGAATCAATTTTGGAGATATAGGATTCTGAGGTAGGCACCTTTCCCGTAATCAACTTTTTGGGGTCGGCCTTCAATGGAATCGCGTCGGAGCAGTGCTTCCGATATTTCGTTTCTCACTCAGAACGCTTTAAAATGAATAAGGAGAAATTTCAATGACAAAGCAAATTCTTTTATACCTATGCTTCTGCTGTGTATTCACATCTCTCGTTTATGCCTTCGATACCCCTAAGCTTTTTACAAAAGATAATGTGCTTGCCGCGGGGTGTTATAATGATGGATTCAGCAGTAGTGATATGACACTTATTATCCAACTCACCGTCGGAAAGGATGTTATTTTTGATGAGGGTTTTGAGGTGAGATATCATGTTCCTGATAAAGACGTTGATGGTTGGACTGAACTCGAATTTGACGATACGAACTGGAAAAAGGGCATCATCAGCATCGGTTACGGTGATGGCGATGACAATACGGAAATCAAATCAGGGGAGGTTGGCTCACTTTACACGCGTTATCACTTTGATGTACCTAAAGCGGTTACATCAAAAAAAATTATGTTTCGGGTTGACTATGACGACTCCTACATTCTGTGGATGAATGGGGTTGAAATCGCACGTTCAGCCAATATCGCTACACTCTCGCCTATAGGCGAAATTCCTGTATGGGATGTGTCGAAAATTGTGGATTCGATGCCCGATGTTGAGGCAACGAAAGTACCTAAAGGAAAGCCGAACAAGGACCGTTGGAAAAAACCTGTAACACCCCGGGATCGGGACGTACATGAGACAATTCATGAATTTGAGATTGATGTCAAATTTGGTGGCGGATCAGGATTGTCAGTTGAAGCCGCAAACAAATTAACGACGACATGGGCACAACTGAAGGGGCATTTAGATTGAGAGGAATTATCTTTCTCTGAGACTGACCCCTATTTGATACTAAAGGCTGGATGCGAAACCCTGAGGATTCGCATCCAGCCTCGGGCATTCATCTGATTTCCGAATAACACATTGCGTATCATGTAAAGGAATGTAAAATTGCGTAACTCTAATGCTTCAAATCCTACCCTTAAATATGTCGCGGATCTTTACAATGTCAAAGAGGTTACCCTCTACGGCACCGCAGACTTGTCGTTCTGGGAAGCGGTGTTGCACAAGGAAAACCTCTTTCCATATCACGAAGTGGATAAGGCAGTTCTACTGATCAGCGCGATGGATGCGAAGTGGAGAGGATTCAAGTTTAGGGAGTTTGTTATCGCCGTTGCGGTTTCCGACACTGAGGATGGCACGCGTTTGGACGGTTATTATCTACCATACGCGTTTAATTCTTCTAAATTTTTGGCTTTCTCGGAGAGGGTGTTTTTTCGGATCCCATATTTTCACGCGAATATCCGACTCGAGAACAAACTCCCTGCTTCCATCAAACTACAGGACAGGACAGAGGTTCTCCTCCACGCGAGAATGTCTATTCCAAATACACCACCGATGGTTGAATATTTGGAATGGGAAGGTCCTATTTTCCTTCCGCGTAATCGTGGTAAATTCTTCGCTGTGTTGGCGGGTGAAGCCGACCTTTATCCATTTTCACCGGAAACAGATCAGTTTGAACTCAAACCGTCCGCGCGCCATCAAATCTTTCAACAACTGATTGACAGCAATTTTGTTGGCAGCGTATGGAGTCTGAGAAATAAGTCCCGCCACGCAAAATCGAAGACTTACAAAGAGATTAAAGATTAAAGAAGGAGAAATCTCAATGGGTTTTGATTCCCCGTTCAACGAGAAAGCACTCAAAGGAAGAAAATAACTTTTCTTAACTTGATACCTATTGATTCATCAGTTTCGACTTTGCGGATCGGTTCGTAGTAGTGCGATTCATCGCACGTTCCACAGTCAACAACGGGCAATAAATTGCCCTACTACAAACGGGGTCGTTCATAAACTTAAATTTGATAAATTACTATGGTATTGACTGAAGTTTCAGCCAGACTCTGAAAGGAAACAAATTATGGCGACAGATTATAAAAAGATAGTTGAAGATCATGAAAAACGCTATGGATGGGATGCAAAACCTCGCCGCATCTACAAGCGGCTTTACAGTGACAAAACACATTTCATCTATGAACTCATCCAGAATGCTGACGACAGCAAAAGTCAACACCTTAAACTGCAATTAGATTCAAACGCTTTGTTAGTTTGGAATGATGGACGTCAGTTTAACGAAAGAGATGTACGCAGCATCTGTTCTCTCGGTTCAAGTGATAAGGATTTAACAAATATTGGAACTTTTGGTATTGGCTTCAAAGCGGTTTATAATTACACAGACTTTCCGGAAATCTACTCTGATGACGAGCGTTTTTGTATACGAGATTTTATCAAGCCGGAAGGCATTGATGAGATGACTACAGAAATAGCAGAATTGGTAAACGAAGGCAAGACAGTCTTTCGGCTACCCCTCAAAGATAGCCTACATCAGGACGATATTGATCACTTGAAAGTTCGACTTTGCAATTTATCAAAAGAGCGATCCCTGCTTTTTCTGCGTCATCTCGAAAGTGTTGAATGGAAAGACGAACACAATGCACAAAAAGGTTCTTACGCTTGTCACCGCTGTCGGTATGACAAAATTCAAAATGTTCCTGAGAATGAGTCGGTTGAATTAGTTGAATTGACAGGTTCGCTGAATGGTAATAACGAACTATCAGAGACATTTCTTGTTTTTCGCAAGAAAATTCATCCGCCAAAATATGTAATTGATCAACTCTTGGAGCAGGCGGAGGATGAGGAGGAGCAACAAAGTATTCAACAGTCTGCGGAGGAATTACAACCTATTGAGGTTGCCTTCAAATTACAAGATGATAGGATCACAGCAATGGATGACAATTGTGTGTTATTTGCGTATCTTCCTACCCAGAAGGAAACACACCTGAAATTTCTCATCCAAGCGCGTTATCAGACGACACCGGCCCGCGATAATATACCGAAGCCAAGTGAAAATCTATGGAACAGATGGTTGGTGCAAGAAACGGCTAAACTTCTCCCTGAAATTCTGGAACAGTTGAAGGCAAGCGGTTTGCTTGAACCAGCGTTCTTCAATGTATTACCTCTGAAAGGCGAAGTGGAAAATGAGTTTAAACCTATTGCTGAGGCATTGCAAAAAGTGATGGGAGAAAGAGCGTTCGTACCAACACAAGACGGAGGATATGCAAAGGCGGAGAACGTATTTTATCCCGAGAGCACACCCTTGCGAAAATTGGTTAAAAGTAGTGGTATGCATTCGGATAGCAGTTTGCTGCATCCTGATATACGAAAAGACGCGAAAGAATTTGAGCGATGTTTTGACGTAATGGCTAAGGCAGGTGTGAAAGAAATCAAGGCCAGCGATCTGTTGTGCTGGCTTGAGGAGCAATCATGTAAATGGTTCAAAAACAGAACGAACAAGTGGTTGTGTTCCTTGTATATTTATTTCAATAGAAAGTGGAATAAGTCCGAGTTAGAGCGAATAAACAAGCTGCCACTGGTTCGACTTGAGAATGGAGAACATGTGTGTGTCAGTGATCAATTGGTATATTTTCCACTAGAGACGTATGAAGATCGAGAAGAAATAGGGTCTTTTCTTAATGAATTGCCTATTCTTCGGACAACGCTCCTTAAAGGAAAAAACCGCAATGATATTGCAGATTTCTTAGAAAGCATAGGTGTTAAGAAGTTACATCCTGAAAACCTAATCAGTGAGTCAATTTGTCCTCTGTATCGTAAACTTGATAAGCCTGCTGTAATGAAAAATCGTCAGCACGTACGTTATATTTTCAAGTCTTGGCAGAAAGTTAATGAAAAGGGAACTGAACGTGGCAAATTGGAAGGAAGTGTTAGTGAGATTCCTATTCTGCGAGCCTATAAAGGCATTCAACGAGAAACTTCTGATTTTGTAGTTCCTTGTGATGCGTATCTACCGCAAGCTTACACAGGTGATAATGACTTGGAAACCTATTTTTCGGTATCCGATGGTGCCCCTTGGTTTGTAGATGATAAATACCTGACGAATAAGTCTGATACGAAAGCTTGGCACCAATTCTTGAAAGCAATTGGGACTAACGATACACCCTTAATTTTTGAAAGGGGGGTAACGGGCAGCATTGAGGAATGCAAAAAACGTGGTATCACCCATGAAGATAGCACAAAACCTTTTGAAGGTGGTAAATCTAAAGATATATGGTACAGACGTCCATATCAGTACTTTGATGGCCACATTGTGGATCGTTACTTGGTTGGGCTATCGCAATTATTGACTCAAATTAGTAGGCACAACGAAAAAGGTGTTCCACAAGCTCTCTGGGGGTTATTAGTTAAGTTCGTTAACCCACTTCCGTCGGAAGAATGGCAGCGAAATAGTTTCTTTAGAGTGTCCTTTCAAGGAATTTATCGTTGGTTTTATCAGACAGATCGCTCAAAGCCTTTTGATGCTGACTTCTATCGTCAACTCAAGGAAACAGCATGGATTCCTGATGAACAAGGAAGTCTTCGTACGCCTTCCGAGTGTTTCGTTCCAACTTCTGAAAATCGGAAAGTATTAGGTGATATCGTGTTTTATCTACCAGATAGTTTCAGGACCAACACTGCGGCCGCAAGGTGGTTGGCTGAGAAGTTAGGAGTGGATTTGAATGCGGATGCAGACAGTGTACTCAATTATCTTCAAACCATGAGCCACATGAGCCAAGGGGAAGTAAGTGTTGAAGATGTTGAACCGATTTATAAATTTCTTGAGTCACAGGACGAACCTCTGTGGGGATTTGAGGATGAACCCTTTATCTTTATTCCTGAACCAGAACCTCGCTGGTGGCGAATAGATGAGGTATTTTGGGAAGATGAAAGCGCGGTTTTCGGCGGTGATCGTGGTTATCTCAAAGCACACTACTCGGAAGATTTAAAATCCTTTTTCACAACTTCTTTAGATATCCCGGAACATGCTGCACCTTTGGACTACGTTCGAGGTATTAAAGATGTTGCCTCTACATGGCAGATTGGGGAGGAGATCCGTGAACGTGTTAAGATTCTTTATGATTGTCTATGGTTGTCTTTACAAAAAAACGAAGATTTATCAGAGGACGAAGAATGGCAGGAAGAATGGGAGCAGGTACGCGAGGACGCATGTTGGCTCGGAAGAACAGGAGACGAATGGGGATTTTTCTTGCTTGAGGAACTCGTTTGGAACGATCATAACTATTGTGCTGAGGTTGTTGAAGATGAAGTCCCGTTTTGGGCATTTGGCGATGATTTGTTGGAGTTTGCTAAGCATCTTGGTGTAGAAGGTTGTTATCAGGCTTCAAATATTGAATTTGACTGTTACAGTGATCAAGGAGAATGTACAATTGAATCAGAGAAGGTGCAAAAGTTGGTTCCATATATTCATGATTTCCTTAATTCGACACCTTGGCGCGGAGTATATTCGCAAGAAGAAACCGCTGAAATTTTAGATCGTTTGTCGGTTCGTCGAGCAAAAAAATTAGAAGTGAGTTACCGGTTGAAAGGAAGTTCTATTCCTGATCCAAGGCCACGTCAAAGTTTTTTAGACCCAACAAGTCAGGGGACAATACTCTGGTTAGGACTGGAAGAAAGCAAAGGGGCGTATCCAGACCTCATTGGTGATGCCTTACAAGACCACTTCCGTATTAACGAACTACGTGAATTTATCAAAGATCTATTACTGACAACAGACTCGCATAGAACTACTCTATTGAATTGGGAACGACGGGGTTTTGAACCTGATCGCTGTCTGTCACCACCAGAGTTGGATTCTAAAGAGGGTGATAAAAATGTATCAGAATCGGTTGATGAGAAATTTTCTGATGAGAAAAGCGTCGAAGACTATTCAGGAACGGATGATTCTGAATCCGAAACGCCAATGGTTCATGAGGATCCAAAAACTGGAAGTGAGGGCAGCGATTCAACGGGGGATAAATCTGACACCCCAACACACCGACCACGGCCAGGTAAAGGTGGAGCGCGCTGGCCCGGTGGAAGTGGAGGCAACACACCTAATAGAAGCACGGACACCGGCTATGGTGGTGGCGGTCGTGGAGAAGGTGAGAAACATCGATCTTTAAAGGAATATTTGGCAAATAATTCTTCACTGTTTGGTGAAGGATTAGAATTGATTGATACTGAGTATAGATTCCGGTCAAGTGACGAGGCGGATATTTTGTTTGAGGATAGCTCTGGAAACCCTGTAACTGTCGAGGTGAAACCACCAATTTCGTCTGGCAGCGATCAAGAGGTCTGGCAAGCCGTGAAGTATAAACATCTTGCAGCTGTCGAATATGGCTTGCCATGTGAACAGGTCCGCAGCATCCTTGCAGCACCGGAAATCCCTGATGATGTTAAAGAAAAGTGCGAAGAACTCGGAATCGAACCTTTTAAGGTGACCCAGCGGTAGGAACCACAAATGTCTGTGAAATTTATCGATCTCTTCGCCGGGTGTGGGGGCATGACACTCGGATTCCAAAATGCTGGGTTTGAAGCAGTTGCCTCTTTTGATAATTGGGAACCGGCTATTGATGTTTATCGTGCTAATTTTGCGCATAACATACACAACGTGGATCTCGGTAATTGGCAGGAGAGTTTAGGAATATTAAACGCATATCAGTTTGATATGATTATTGGTGGGCCTCCGTGTCAGGATTTTTCGCATGCCGGTAAACGGGACGAAAATTTAGGTAGAGCGGATTTGACCGTGAGTTTCGCACAGATTGTCGCACATACAAAACCGAAGTGGTTTGTCATGGAAAATGTGGATAGGACTGTGAAAAGTCAGCTATATCGTAGTGCTGGCGAAATTTTAAGAAGCGCAGGATATTCACTGACGCAGCGAATTTTAGACGCAAACCAGTGTGGTGTTCCACAAAGACGGAAACGTCTTTTTCTTATTGGTGAATTAGGACTATCTATCTCTGTGGATAGCAGATCTCTCGCGAGTTATTTGGATAACAACCTGATTACCAAACCGATGACAGTGCGTGATTACTTGGGGGAGAGTCTTGACGTTGCCCACTACTACCGACATCCTCGCAACTATAGCCGCCGCGCTGTCTTTAGCATTGATGAACCGAGTCCAACAGTAAGAGGGGTTAACCGTCCAATTCCCAAAACGTATAAAATACATCCAAAGGATACTGCCCCAATTTCAGAAAATGTCCGTCCGCTCACAACCTTAGAACGAAGTTATCTCCAAACCTTTCCAAAAGACTTTCATTTCACTGGATCGAAAACCGATTTGGAGCAGATGATTGGGAATGCTGTACCAGTGAAACAGGCAGAGTACATTGCACGTTGCATTAACACCTATGTCTCAGAAAAGGAAGACCCTTTAGATCCAATCGATCAGCAATCTGTTCAGTTGCTCCTGTTTCGAGAATCGAAATGAAACGTTTTCAAATGTGCTCGCAACTTTAACACAGTCCTTGATATCAAAGGAAGACTGACTTATGCTCTATTTAACTGCCATTTTAACAATCTACGTCCTGTTTTTTTCCATTCAACTAACTGCAAACGCGCAAAGCGTCAATATTTCTCAACCTATACCTCCGCCAGATGATGTTCGCAAAACTTTTAACCTGGACCCGTTTTACGAGCAGTGGATTAATGTGGAAGGATTGCCTGTTGTTGCATCAGCGAAAGTGAGTCCGTATGCCGTGAAGGAGGCAGTGTGGCTCATTCGGCAGATGATCGGGCATCGTCAGGATGTGTTGCAGGCACTCACACAAAATAACGTGCGTTTTGCTGTGATGGCACATAACGAACTGACGACCCAAATTCCCGAACACAGCGACCTGCAACCGGATTACTATTGGGATCGGCGGGCGCGCGGTTTGGGGTCCACACCATCCCGCCCCGCTGTCAGTTGTGGTGAAGAGAACCTGCTTAATTACCAAGGTGATCCGTATTCGACTGAGAACATTCTGGTGCATGAGTTCGCCCATGCGATTCACCAAATGGGATTAAATACGGTAGATCCGAGTTTCGATGACCGTCTTAAGGTACTCTATGATGCCGCGGTTGAAAAAGGGTTGTGGAAAGATACCTATGCCATTACAAACAGAGCAGAGTACTGGGCGGAAGGCACGCAGTCTTGGTTTGACACGAACCGAGCAAACGACGACCAACATAACCATGTTGATACCCGCGACAAGTTAAAAGAATACGATCCCGCGCTTGCAGCACTGCTCACTGAAGTCTATGGCGATAGGGACTGGCGATATACGCGAGCGGTGACACGTTTAAGGCTTTCGCATCTCCAAGGGTTCAATCCTGAAGGTTCTCCGAAGTTTGAATGGCCCGCCGAGTTGATAGAGTTGACAGAATACCACCAACAATTGAAGAACCCAGAGAGCGATGGTGGTGGCAAATGGGTAGACTTGAAGCAACATGATCCGAGTCTGCTGCCAAATCTGAGATCAGGAAGCAGCGACGCCGAAACCGCAATCATTTTCGTGAATGGCGGCACGGAAACCGAGATCGCCTATTATTGGGTAGATGGTAACGGTGAAGAAAAGTACTATGGTAAGGTTGCTGTTGATACCTTTGTGAACCAGCACACGTTTGTGGGACATATCTGGCTCATCAAAGATGTGAACGGACGTAACCTCGCTGTATTCCGTGCTGAGGAAAAGACGGGTCGTGCGCTTGTAGGTGCGGAGCCACCGACTAAGGAGAAATCAAAGTGAATGAAATTATCCAAAAGGTTACTGCATTTATAGTACGTGAGAGAAATGGTGTCAAAGAGTTGCTTGTTTTCAAACATCCGACTGCGGGTGTTCAAATCCCTGCTGGTACTGTTGAGGAAGGTGAGGATCTTGAAACGGCTGTGAAGCGAGAAACTTATGAAGAAACAGGCTTACAATCTGTGGAAATCGAAAACTATCTGGGTTGTTTTGAAAATGAATTGGAAAGTAACCAAAGAATAATAGCGGAAACGACGCTGGTTTATATTGAACCTAACTTAAATGCAATTCCGTACAAGCGAAAGCTGCCCAAAGGACTTACCGTTGATTATCTTTCCACCCAGACAGATTTCACGCATATTTCCTACATTGAGTATGAATATGACAAATTTCACAAACCGATATGTATTGACGCTAATATTACTGGATGGGTGCCGAATGAAAACTTAAGTGCGCAGAAAAAAAGACATTTTTTCCTTATGTCCACACAAGAGGAAACAGCGGATGCGTGGGAATTAAAGAGCGATCTGGGGCACATTTTTAAGCCGTATTGGACACCACTTTCGCCGAAACCCGAAATTATACCGCCACAAGACAAGTGGCTGGATTTTGTCTATGAAAAAATCTGAATTGTGGTAAAATAGATATTAACCCAGTTAGCATATTAGAAAGGGGAACAAGATAATTATGGAACGTATTGAACTAACTTCATTGGGGCAAATTCGTGAAGCCGATATTTCCTTTGGCGATTTAACAGTATTTGTCGGTGAACAAGCGAGTGGAAAGAGCATTCTGCTCCAACTCGTGAAACTCTTTTTAGACGCGGGTGATATTACCCGAACCTTGAAAAAACACGGTTTTGATTGGCAAAAAAACACTGATAATTTTTTATCCCTTTATTTTGGTGAAGGGATGCAGACGATCTGGAGCAAAGATGAGACGAAAGTCACTGTTGATAAAGTGGACTTTACACCTCGAAAGGCATTATCAAGAAGAAGAAAAGATGAGAATCTCTTTCTGATACCAGCGCATAGAGTTGTGACGCTTAAAGATGGGTGGCCTCGTGCTTTTACAGACTATACGACAAGTGATCCGTACGTCGTTAAAGAGTTCAGTGAACAGTTACGTTTATTGATGGAAGCAGGCTTGGGTTCAGGTGAACGTGCTATATTTCCACAAGTAGGTCGTATGAACAAAACAATACGAGATGCAATCGGAAAAAGCATCTTTGGAGAAGCTGAGGTCAGATTAGATAGATCCGGGTTACGTAAGCGCATTGTCCTAGACGTTGCAGGGAGCCAACTGCCGTTTATGGTTTGGTCTACTGGTCAGAGAGAATTCACACCTCTCCTACTCGGGTTGTATTGGTTAATGCCTTCTGGAAAAGCGCAGAAGAAAGATAACATCAACTGGGTTATTATTGAGGAGCCGGAAATGGGCTTACATCCGCAAGCGATCTCAGCACTGCTTCTTATTTTTTTAGAACTTCTAAGGCGAGGTTACAAAGTTATCGTTTCTACGCATTCAGCCCAAATTTTAGAACTTATCTGGGCGATTCGATTTATTGCTAAATCAAATTCTGCTCCAACGCGGTTAAGACAGTTGTTGGATTTGAATGCAAATGCCTATTCCTATGATCTCACGGAGACAATCTTGAATGGAAAAACGTTCAGAACCTATTATTTCTCTCGTCAGGATAGTGTTGTGGGTGTCAAAGACATTTCAACCTTAGATGCTGAAGATCCGGATGAAGCAATATCGAATTGGGGTGGTCTTACACTATTTAGTACTAAATCTGCTGATGTTGTTACAGAGGCTGTGTGGGAGAGTGATCTTTGAATTTTACTGATGCTATTCAGAACGCTCCAGAAATTGCTAATTGTCTGAAAAATGGGCTGCAAGCATTAGAGCGGAAAGATAAAAGTAAAATAAAAGTCAACGCATCGCGCGACCTAAAAGGTAGTGTTTATATAGACAAATGTCTTGAAAGGTGTCATCCGAACGCACCTCGTTGGGATTACGTGTTTGGTTATAAAGATAGGGTTTACTATGTTGAAGTGCATCCGGCAGACAATACGCGTAAAGTAGGAGAAGTCACAGCGAAATTGCAGTGGTTAAAACAATGGCGCAGACTCTCCGCGCAAAACCTTGAAGATTTGGAGGGGCAGAGTACCTACCACTGGATTTCTACCGGAAAAACTGCATCAAGCGTCAAAAGAGGTAAATATCTTCAGATATTGGCGCAAAATGGTATACGTGGGCCAGATGCTGTGCTAAATGCAGATACTGTCCCATAAATATATTACTGCTAAAACTCCTCTCATTTAACACAACTCTCTTGGAGGAAAAAAGATGGCAACATATAGAGCAGGTGTAATCGGTTTAGGACGTATGGGCAGCACCTTCGACGACGAAATCACGCAAGGGGGATCGCTCTTTTTACCGTATTGCCACGGTCCGACTTACCACGCCGCACCGAGTGTAGAATTGGTGTCGGGTGCGGACCTACATGTCGAACAAGGGGCAATTTTCGGTGAACGGTGGGGTTTGGGTTCAGAGCATATCTACAGCGATTACCGTGAGATGTTGGAGAAGGAGAATCTGGACATTGTGAGTGTCTGCACGACGGCACGGGTCCGGTCAACCATTGTACAAGATGTCGCGCGCTCAAGTGTCAAAGCGATCTGGGCGGAGAAACCGATTTCGCTGAGCCTCGCTGAGGCGGATGAGATGGTGGAGACCTGCCGAACAGAAGGGGTCGCGCTGGCGATCAACTGTGCGCGACGCTGGAATCCGTTCTTTAGCGAAGCCCGAAAACTCATCGACGAAGGCGAAATCGGCGATGTGCTGCAGGTGACAGTCTATGCACAGTGCGGGCTCTCGCATAACGGCAGCCATGCGATTGACATTCTGCGTTATATGGCAGGCGGGAACGTCGAGTGGGTTTTCGGTGAGATGCAGTCCGATGCAGCCGCCGCGGGTGAAAGTGACCTGCAGGGAAACGGCTATCTCGTTTTTGATAACGGTGTACGTGCGTATCTGCGGAGTACATCCTGTGGGGCGGCACCGTGGGAGGTGGATGTTATCGGCACAACAGGACGTATCCGTTCTGTCAATAATGCCGAAACGTTTGAATTGATTCGTATAATTCCCGGTGGTAGACGCGGACGCGGGGTACCTGCGCAATGTCCGTTTCCGATCCCCGTACGAATGCAAGGCATGGGACTCACAATCGTTGAAGATCTCATCAACGCTATTGAGAACGGGACTTCTCCGAAGTGTTCGGGAGAAGATGGGCGTGCAGCATTGGAAGTAGCGGTGGCACTCCGGGAATCGCATCGCCGTGGTGGTGTAAAGGTTGAGTTGCCAGTTGAAGACCGAGGTCTTAGAATACTCTCCTCGGAGATCCAAGGCGACGACACACCCGCTCGGGTTCGACGGTTACAAGCGAGTCGATAGAAAGCATTGATGCACTAAAAATCCCAAAAACAGTGAACCTACAAACTCTTGTAGGAGCGGTCTCCCGACCGCGCCCGCAGAGGATCGAGGTGAGGAAAAGCACATGAAACCAGCAGATTATGCGTTTTTTAAAGAAAATGGCTATGTCTCACTCGGTAAGATTCTGAGCGATGCCGAGGTTGCGCATTTTGTTCATGCCTTTGACCGGGACCGCACTGAAGTTGAAGATCACTGGTATCGTATCGGACACTACCAAACGGTGAATTGTGATGCGCTTCTGACTTCACCTGAATTCGACACTATGATTCGGCATCCGATCGTCATGGATTGTCTATACACACTCATGGGCAATGCCCCTTGCTTTTCGGAAATCTGCATCCGGCACATGGCAGCGTACGAGGGTGAACTGAATCGCGGCTGGCATCGAGATGGCCCGAGGCACTGGCTCGAACATCCGTTGCGCATCGGGTTCGTCCAGTTGATGTTGTATCTGACCGATGTTGATGAAACGACGCACTGTTTCTCCTTATCGCCGGAATCAGTGGACGCTGAGATTCTTGAAACAGACGATCAGTTGGCGCGTGGCGGAATTGTCGATTTGTATGGTCCCGCTGGGACCGCCGTGCTATTCAACATCGGTGTTTTACACACCGCTACGACGCGTCCGACGCAGGCAGAACGCAAGACGGTGCAGGTCTATTACGGGCATCCGAACCGTCGGTACTTGAGCGAGGATTCGATCATACCTGTCGAACTTTGGCGAGACCATCCCGACCCCGAGGTACGTGCCTTTTATGGTGTGCTTAATAACAAGACGCGCGACTACCTCGAACATACAGCTTCAACGCGTGAACTCTCGTTTGAAGACACTTTGGCACTCCTTCGTGAACTGGATGTCAAGCACCGCAAGCGGCCGGCGTGAATTGGCAACGGTTTGCTTGGTACTGTTATTGCCTAAAATGCTGCATCCCTCAAGACCTCCGCCTGCACCGGATTTGTGTAGCACTGATAATGCCGTTCGACATCTGCTGCGGGTGTAACACCTTCGTGGACATAAACCCCAAATTGCAGACGGAAACGGTCATTTTCCAGTTCATCAGGCGGATGGTGGAGGATGCTCATCTGTTCCGGTACAGCGATTTCCCCGAAAAAGCCCGGATGTTCAGCGTTTTCTGGGTGATCAAACAGTGCGATACCGGCCACGCCATCTCCCACTGTGCCGCCTAAATCACACCACCGGGCGCGTTGATGATGCACCGCCGTTCTGCCAATCTGCCCTTCAGAATTTTCAACGTGCCCTTCCTCTGGGATACCCATTGACGGATTCAGACGTGCTACACACAAGAATTGCCGATCACCGATGTCCAGTGGTGGTGTTGTTTCGTGTGTAATTTCCAGAAACCGCCGCGTATCATCCGCATACCATACGCGGGCGGTCCGCGTTTCTGTCATGATCACTTCACCATCTCCTGTGACATGGATCAGGTCTTCGACAAATTCAGCATAGACGTTTCCTTCAGTGATTCGGACAAAGCGTTGGTGCAACATCTTCCCGCAAGGACCATAAGGTGGTTCATCCCAATCAGACCAGATGTTCGCGGACCCACCTTCACCGTGTCCCCCGTAGGCGAGGTAGAGACCTGTGTGATGCGGATGATCTTCGCCGCCAGCCCCGCGGACCACAGTCCCATGATTTCCGTTGAGGGGCCAAAAGTAAGGCTTCCAGACACCGAGAAAGTTGTATCGTGCGAATAACGCGTCATCGGCAGAAATGAGCAGATGTGCTGGTTTCTGTTCGATTTGATAACGCGCTTTGGGTGGCGGTCCATTGATCTGTCGGATCGCGTAATGTGCCGATGTCCCCGTTTGAAGTTCGCCTGTCTGCCATGCGAGTTCGCGTAGCGTCGGCTCGAATTGACAGGGGACATCCTCGCCGGAGACATGACCGTCGGCATCCGTTATGGACATCGCAAGTCCTGAAACCCCTTCTTGCCAATCGGGAAAATAACGTTTCGGCTTGAAACGCAAGCGGACAAGGTCGTTGTGCCGCTTGACCGAACCTGCCTCAATTTTGATGATTATACTTCGATTTTCTGTCACTGGTTAACTCCTGTTCGCTTTGTGGTAAAATTGTTCAATCGTCCAGCGCAAGTTGCATACCTTTTGCACGACGGACACATCTGATTGACGCAAGTTGTTTGAAAGTTGTTCTACATTTCTACCAGCTCTGAATGAAGTCCTCTACTTCAAAATTCGCTGGCATATCGGTCAGTTGATAGCGCATCACACGGGATGTTCTGTCTGGAACAGATCGGATAATTTCTGCCTCAATTTTCTCGTATAGCGTCGAAAATCGTTGCCAAATGTTTTCGGCATCTTCGACGGAAAAACGATCCGCGAAATCCTCATAAAGGTGGAAGTTGACATGATTACCTCCATTTTTCCAGTTCAGCGATACGATGTGAAAAATTAACAGATACCCTCTGAATCGCTTTTATCACCTTCAGTTGTCGCCATAATGGCAAATTTGACGAAGATTGTCAATAAAAAAAAATCAAACTGATTTTTTTGTTGACTTGTGGGTCTAAAACTTGTATCCTCATAACAACTCATTAATATCATTTGTTGATGATTTAGAAGTGTTGAGAAAACATTTCAACCTTGAACGTTGGATTGTTGGAGGGCATTCGTGGGGAGCAGGGCTCGCTGTGGCTTATGCGGTCAGGTTTCCGGCTCGGACGATAGCCGTTCTTCACATCGCAGGCACCGGTATTGATCCTCGATGGCACGACGCGCCTGCGATCCTCGTCCGTGTCACTTTATAGAGGTGCTTGCCGCTAAACTATCTCATAGCACGTTTGTGTCGGTTCCCGAATCAGGGCACTATCCTTGGATAGAAAAACCCAATGAAGTAAAGGCAGCACTTAGGCAGTTCATAGTAGATTTACAATTTACAATTATGGAGTAGAAGGTAATATGCTAATTCGCGGTAAAGACAGTGCCATTGATCTGCCTTCCACGCTAACAGAAGAAGAGAAATGGCATTACGATCTGTTTGGCTATTTAGTGCTTCGGCAGGTGGTGTCGCCAGCAGAAGTAGAACAGATGCTTGAAATTGCAAATAGATGGTTTGCACACCCTGAAGTCGTGCCTGAACCTGTAAACGTCACGCAAGACGAATACAGCGGCGTGCTAAACAATGTTCAGTACGGTGATCGGATTTTCGAGCGGTTATCGCTCAACGAAAAAGCCTTACGGATTGTGATGGGTTTGATGTGGAACCGTCCGAGACTTTTCAATTGCGCGCTCGTCTTGCAGAAGCAACGTCCTATCCCTGAAGGCGAAAAGGAGAGGCTTCACCGCGACACGAGCGGCTTTGATTTTCCGGACGGATTTCATAACCCGCATAACGATTACCAAGCTGGTAATGGTCAGATCTACAGCAATTATGTCAACACCGCCATAACGCTCGTTGATGTGCCACAGGATAACGGTTTCATGTGCATCCCCGGTACACATAAATCGCAGATCAAACTCCCTACCACGCTTGACATCGATAACGAATGGGCGCCCGCAATTACGTTTGAATTGAAAGCCGGGGATTGCCTCATTTTCTCATCACGACTGATGCACGGCGCAAAGTTTTGGAAAGAAGATTATCCGCGGCGCGTCGTTTTCAATCGTTACCAATTCAGTTTCTACTTCAATGAGAACTATAACCTCCCTATAGAAGCGCACCGGCATTGCATTTCTGACGATCAATACGAATTGGAATCTGTCCAACGGAGCGAAAAGGAATTTGCCAAACGGATCCTGAAAAAAATCGATAAGGGAGAGGAACTATGCTAACACAGGAAGAAAAATGGTGTTTCGATCTGCTCGGTTATTTTGTGGTCCGAAACGCTGTACCGAAGGCGGATGTCGAATTGATGAAGGCGCAGATGTTTGCGTGGTCCGAATGGGACGAGGCAGATTTTAAGCCGCCTATGCGAATCAACGCGCCGGAGGGGAAACCGTGGTGGGTCTATAACATGCATTACGGACATGAGGCGTTCCAACGGCTTATTTTGAACCCAGAAATATTACGGGTTGTGACTGCGTTGACATGGAACCATCCACGCGTTTTTGATGTCGTGGCGAATATCTGCTATCCCAATGCAGACGGTTTGGAACTCCACGGCGGGCATAAAGGCTGGTTCAGAAGTCCGCACCACCAATACCAAGTCGCCAACGATGAGGTCTTCGCGAGTTTTTTTAATCTCTCCGTTTCGTTAGTGGATGTGCCACCCGGCAACGGGTTTGCCTGTATTCCGGGAAGCCACAAATCCAACTTCCAGTATCCTGAACACATCACGATGGACGATCCGCCGCCGACAGTTCACAATGTTCCAGTGAACGCTGGCGACTTCATCGTGTTTCTGCCGAACCTGCGACACGCCGGACGACGCTGGACCCACGAAGCCTATCCGCGAATGACCGTGTTTTTACGCTGGATCTATTCAAAACAGTTTCATCACGTCGATGCGTCTCGGTGGTTTCCGTTTGATGCCCATAAAGACGAAATCCCAACCGCGCTTCACGAGCTTGAAAGCCGCGATCATGGACAGCGGAAGGCGTTAAATGAGCTCATAGATCCGTTTAAAGTGGATGTGCCAGAATGAGCAATCTACGCAGCAAAATTTCAGAAAAGCGTTGACCTGAAGTTGGAAAATTGATAAGATACACAAAGAAATTATTCTTTGTTTTCCTGTATTGGAGAGATGGATGGCAGTTCCGACGAATCGAGAAGTCATTGTCCAGTGGCGTAATGAGCCCGCCCCGCTGCTTGCATTGTTACACGCATTCCACGACCGAGACGGTTTTATTTCGGAGGCAGTCCTTCGCGACATCGCAGTCGGGCTTCGG
The DNA here is from genome assembly GCA_009845545.1 of Candidatus Poribacteria bacterium. Lineage (GTDB taxonomy): Bacteria > Poribacteria > WGA-4E > WGA-4E > WGA-3G > WGA-3G. Next base: position 27,089 of record VXZK01000182.1, on the reverse strand, counting down.
ATTCCGCTTGCTGAACTTTTTGGCACGTTAACATTTTACCACCATTTTGCGCGTGAGGCACCGGGCCAAAGCGCACCGCGGGTCTGTACCGGACCTGTCTGTCGGTTGCAAGGGGGTTTGGAAATTCTTGAGGCACTCGAAGCCGAAGGCGCGACCGAGATGCCGTGTGCTGGCAGGTGTGACGATTGTGTGCCCGTATTGAAAGGACATGAGGTATTCGTTGGGAAGCAAGCAGACACCCTTTCTGTACAGCCCTCCCCTTTACCCCCGCCATATCCCGGTGATGGTGAAGAATGTATTTTCGCTGAGATACGCGAACCCGAACGTAAGACGTTGACAGGTTATCAGCGCACGGGTGGCTATGAAGCGTTGACGCGTGCGGTAACAACGTTCACACCAGCAGATGTGATTGAAACGCTCAAAGAGAGCCAACTTGCAGGTAGGGGTGGTGCAGGGTTTCCAACCGGTATGAAATGGGAATCGGTTTTGAATGCCTCAGGTGAACCGAAAACTATCGTCTGCAACGCAGATGAGGGTGAACCGGGCTGCTTCAAAGATCGGGTTATCCTTGACTATGCTCCACACGCTGTGATTGAAGGGATGACGATCGCGGCTTATGCGACAGGGGCAACACGCGGCTTTATCTATCTCCGGTATGAGTACCCAGAAACCGAAAAAATACTTGAACAGGCACTGGCGGAGGCAGAAGCAGCTGGGTTACTCGGTGATGCTATCTTTGGAAATAAGCATGTGGGTGAAGATTTCAATTTCCATATCTACATTCGACGCGGCGCTGGTGCTTACGTCTGCGGTGAGGAAGGGTCGTTATTGAACAGTCTGGAGGGAAAACATCCGTTTCCAAGGAACCGTCCGCCTTATCCTGTAACACATGGATTTGAGAACTTACCGACCGCTGTGAACAACGTGGAGACACTCGCTGCCGCTGTGCAAATTGTACGGCACGGTGCAGCATGGTATAAGAATCTCAGCTATGACGAAAATTTAGCAGGCACAAAGATTATTAGCCTCTCCGGTGATATTCGGAGACCAGGGAATTACGAAGTCCCGTTTGGACTGCCATTAAAGACGCTTCTCTATGAGTGGGCGGGTGGTACTACAGAAGGACGCGAAATTCAAGCGATTACAACAGCGGGTCTCTCGGGTGGGTTTATTGCTGGCGACGATCTGGACATTACGATTGATGAACCGAGTTTTCAAAAAGTGGGCGCGATGCTGGGTGCCGCGGGGATTATGGTCTTCGACGACACGCGAGATATGCTTGCTGTGGCACGCAACGCAATGGAATTTTTTGCTGAGGAATCCTGTGGTAAATGTTTTCCCTGTCGGATCGGCACCCATCGGTTGACGGAACTTTTGTCCGTGCCATTGGATCCGAATTCGGAAACGCTCATCTCGGAAATTGGAGCAGTCATGAGGGCAACGAGTGCTTGTGGACTCGGCACCGCTGCACCTAATATTACGGACAGTCTGATGCGCTATTTTTAACAAAGCATGTGGAGTCGCGGATTTATATTTCTTTGCGCTATCGTGTTTGTTGTCGGTTTGGTGACGGGACCGGTACAGATGCTGTTTCCGGTCTACGCGGAGACGATTTTAGAAGAGACTGCGCTTTTCGCAGCGTTGTTACGCGCACTTCCTATCGGACTCGGTGGCATCTCAGCATTGATTGGCGGAACACTCTGCGACCGGTTCGGACGGAAACCGACTGTGCTCATCGGAATGACGGGGGCAGTGGTTGTCGGTGCGCTTTTCACGACAAGGACACCGTTGTTCCTTTGGGGTATCCTCTGTTATGAAGGGATTGCTTCCGGTTTCAAAACTGCAGGCGGGCAGACCTATCTCATCAGTGCCGTGCCTCCAAAGCGGTTGGGGTGGGCAACAGGCCTCTACTTTATCAGCAGCACTGTCGGGAGTGCTGTCGGGAGTGCTGTCGCGGGCGAAGTCATTAGCCGTACGGGGTATAACGTTTTCGGAACCGGTGCTGTTGTTCTGGCAGGCGTGTTGTTTGTGGGGGCGTGCCTCTTTTTACCGCGGTTGGCACGACAATGGTCTTCCGATACCGAACGCGAACGGGGTGGAATATGGAAATCAACGCTTAACGTTGCGGCGTATCTCAGCCTGAGTCGGCGGCGGGAAATGCGGATGCTGATCGGTTTACGTGTTTTCCCGACTTACTATTGGGGTTCCGTGAACTTGCTGATGCCGATCTTGATTGAGCGTTTCGTCGGGGTGAAAGCAACCGGCTATTATAGTGCGATCAGTCTATTGTTTGCTTTCGGCTGCCAACTGGCTGTCGGACGGATATGTGATGTAGTTGGCCACCGTGCGCCTGCTCTCGTGGCGAATGCAATCGTTACGCTTCTCGCTTTCGGTATGGCGTTTTTTCATACGTCTTCAATCGCGCTGGGGGTTTTCTGGATACTCGGGGCGGGCGCGGCGTGGGCACTTTCGACGACGATCCCGCGATTTATTAATGAATTTACTGAACCTGATGAGAAGGGACACGGTGTGGGACTCACGCACTTGGCATGGAGCACCGGATTTCTTCTCGGTTACGTCGCAAGCGGTTTTCTGGTTAACATCTCTGTTCATGTTCCATTTATTGTCGCAGGGATTTCCCTGATTTTTTCGACAGGTATTGCCTACAAACTTTGGTATATGGATATTGGAGGCACAAACTAACAGTTTGTGCTACTTTCAAAAACTAAGGAAGGAATGCTAATGATTATTGCAGAACTTGATTTAGAAAATGCTGAACACCGTGAACTCACCAATTCCGAATGGCGTTATGGCGATGGACTCGTTCCGGGTGAACCCAATGGCGGTTTAGTTAATTTAATGAAAGAGTCACCTGCTCGTCTCGCTGACTATGACGACTCGGGTTGGCCCATTTGTGAGGATATTCAAGCAGTCATCTCTGAAGGACTCTGCTTCGGGTGGTATCGGATCACTGTCACTATTCCTGAAGAGGTTGATGGGACTTCGGTTGCCGGTTCTCAGGTGTGGTTCCACACATGTATTGACGATTATGGTGAAGTCTGGGTCGATGGCGAAATCGATCTGGCTTTCGGGGAGTCGGGACGTGGTGCCGCTTCCGGTTTCAACACCCCTCAACGCGTCGTTGTTACCGAAAGCGCGGAACCGGGTGCGAAACACGTCATCGCGTGTTTGGCGATCAACGGTCCCCTCGCTAGACCGGGTGGCGGTATCTTCCTCCGTTTCGCGAAATTAGAATTTGAGCGGGAGTAGAGACAATTAAAAAAGCGGAAAGTTGTAAGGTGTAGCAAAAGTGAACTAAAGTTAGATTGTGACATAGAACATAACTTGTGGAACTTTGGAACACTTGCAAACTTGTCAACTTTCTGCTTCTTTTCGGAAGGCAATCAGTGCTTAAAAAAGCGGTCGTCTTACTCAGTGGCGGCTTAGATTCAACAACAATCCTCGCCATCGCGCACGATGAAGGTTACGAGACCTACACAATGAGTTTCCGATATGGTCAACGGCACGCTGTGGAACTCCAGTGCGCAAAAAACATCGCAAAGGCACTCGGTGTGAAACAGCACATAGTCGTTGACATCGACCTTCGTACCTTTGGCGGATCCGCATTGACGGCAGATATAGCTGTTCCCAAAAACCGTTCTGATACGGAAATGGAGGATGACATACCGATCACTTACGTCCCCGCCCGAAACACAATTTTTCTCTCCTATGCCCTCGCTTATGCTGAAGTCCTCGTCGCGGATACCATTTTTATCGGTGTCAACGCTATGGATTACAGCGGTTATCCGGATTGTCGTCCCGAATATATAAATGCCTATCAGACGATGGCGAACCTTGCGACACAAGCTGGGGTTGAAGCGAAAACAAAATTGGAAATCCGCGCACCACTGATTGATAAAACGAAGGCGGAGATTATCCAAATTGGCGCGGCACTCGGTGTCGATTATAGTCTCACCCTAAGTTGCTATGATCCAGACGCGGCGGGCAGAGCATGTGGTGATTGTGATAGCTGCCTGCTCCGAAAAAAAGGCTTTAAAGCGGCAGGTATACCCGATCCGACTCGCTATATCTAAAGATGAGGACGCAAAAACTATGATAAAAGCTGTTTTCTTTGATTTTTACCAGACGTTGGGCGTTTGGGGAGAATCACTTAGACCGAGAGTTGAAAAAATTACAGATCGGTATAGGTATGAAATTGATTGGGAACGCTATGACACGGCGCGCGAAAATTTCTATGCGGATGCGTCAGGATCAGATCCGATGACCCATGACCTGCTGGAGACGATGCAGCAGATCATTGATAGTTACCGAGATTTTCTGGCGGCACTCGGTGTTCGGGACTATTTGGACCAAATGACATGGGAGTTGCTACAATCTGAGCACTCCCTTTTTGCTGCCAACGCTGCTACGCTCTACGATGACACCGTCCCGACTCTTGAGCATTTACGAGACAAGGGTTTCAAGTTGGCGATTGTTTCTAATTGGGATACGCCCTTGGATCCACTCGCCGAACGGTTGGGAATTGCCGACTATTTTCACACGATTACCTCTTCACATGATGAACGCGTCCGGTCTGCGAAGCCGGATGCACATATTTTCGAGTGGACGCTAAAACAGGTCGGCGTTTCGGTAAAGGAAACCGTCCACGTAGGCGATACTTACGAAGCGGATATTATTGGGGCGCGAGATGTCGGCATTCGTCCGATATTGATTGACCGGGACGGTACACAGGGTGGCAGATGGAAAGAGACGATTCGGAGCTTGTCTGAGTTGCCAGCGTTGCTTAACCTTGACATCTGCTAACAGCCTGTTATATAATACCTCTATGGCGCAACAATATGACACGACAGGAAAAGACATTCTAAACGAACGGATCAACGAAATCGCGCGATTTGTTTTGAATGTGTCTGATGTAGAAGTGCTTGCGGACCTCGACACTGAACAACAAGTTGTCCGCGCCTTTCGCACGGATATCACAAAGCGTGTCCATTTCAATGGCCGCGATGCCGTTCTGCACATTGAACTGCAACTCCGCGACAGCACGGAAAAACCGATGTGGGCCCGGAACGCGCACTATCACGGGTATCTCGTCGGTGAACACCAACTCCCAGTTTATTCCAATGTGATTTACTTTCACCCGAGCGCGGGCAAAAATGATCCCGGGGGTTATGAATATAGTTGGAATGGCTACGATTACCGGCTGAGTTATAAAGTCATACGGCTCATTGAGATAGAAGGACAAACGATTTTAGACGCACAGACACCTGGGCTATTGCCGTTCACACCGCTGATGAAACCGCCTGACGATATGCCCCTTGACCGGTGGGTGCAACAATGCATTGATACAACGGTGGCCACATCTATTGAGGCACCAACAAAAGGGAACTTACTCTACAGGCTCTCCCTCTTTGGTGGGCTCGTCCATGATCGAAGTTTGTTTGAACGCATACCGGAGGAACTCATGCAAGAATCTTCTGTTTGGCAACACCAACGCGAAAAATTTATGGCACAAGGTATTGAACAAGGGGCGAAGGAGGCTACTTGCAGAAACCTCTTGACAATACTCAATACGAAATTCCATAGAGAAGCAGTGCGCGCCCTAACACCAGCTCTCGAAAATATAGACGATTTGCAACGTCTTGAGCAGCTGCTTCTCATTGCTGTTAACGTGAAAAGCCTTGAAGATTTCACGGAAGTGCTCTTTGAATAGAGGCAGCTGAAAACGCGAGTGTTCACCAGAAAATTATGGTAAAGGCTGTTTTCTTTCATTTTTATGAAACATTGTGTTTTCATAGGCATTCACTTGGAGGGTTTTCGGGTAAGTGATGATATATACCATTTTAGGATTTAGAACTTAGGCCGTCACGGACTCGCGTTTTGGAAATGGGGCGAAATCATTATTAAAGCGAAAACCCTCTATTCTGGGTGTCCAGTTGCAGATAGTTTTGATGAGTCGCATGCTGTTCCCTTCTTTCTCAGGTAGTTGACCACTGCGGTTTCAATGTAAACTTTCGGTTTTTCTATTGTATAGTGTTCCATAAAATAGAAGCTTTGGCAAATCTATTCACTGAATCGGGAGCGGAGTGCCCACAACCCTTGCCCCGGTTCGCTGATATAGAAAAAGCCGTTGTCGTTGAATCCATCAGCGAGGGTTTCAGGGTTGTATTGGGCAATTACTTCTTTTAGAGGTGCCCACTGGTAACCAACCGATTCAATTTCCGTTTGGGTGAGGTGTTCTGTCGCATAGACAACCTTAAAACGTCCTTCGGTACTGCCGTGAATCAGGTGTGCCGCGGCGGAGAGGTTTTCTTGCAATTCAGGATTCTCTGAGACAGCATTGAGTGTCACAGGTGTACCGCGATAACCGTATTTTCGGATAAGTCGGTCGATTTCTGCGTCCTCGCCGAACTCTCGGAGTCCGGGTGCGATGATAATCAACTCGCCGTCGTCCGCCATCGCCATGCGTGTGCGATAGATCGCCTTATTGCCGAGCCATGTGCTTTTGAACTCCCTTGGATCCAAATAGACGACTACTTTTTCCAAAGGTGCATCCAAGAAGGTCATATTAACAGCTCTGCTCAATTCGGCGGCGGTTTCAAAGGTCTGTGCATCGTCGCCGACGTAAAGTCCGCGCATCACACGTTCACCAGAGGTATCGGCATCCATGACGCTCATGACATACAGGATGCCGAGTGGTTTTAGGTAGTTTGCATGCGCGTAATTTAGGACTCTCCTGACAGAGGTATCCGTGCGTCCCATCAAGCGTTCCATGCCGTCTACGGCACCGAGGAAATGCGATTTGTTAATCATCTCAACGCCGCCAGCACCGACGAGGATATTTTTAAACCCGTTGGCGATACCGATAACCTCGTGCGGGATCACCTGTCCGACCGAGATGATGAGTTCGTAGGGGCTGGGTAACCCAGCCCCTACAAGACGGCGATTTACGGCAACAGGTATGCTATAATCGAGTTTGCCTCCTGAAACCTCCTGCACGAGTTCAGATGGCACTTCGCCGAAGTGGTATAACCCGGTCCGCCAATTGTGGACGTGATATGTCGCTTTGGGCAGATCACCGTACATCTCAGCAGTCTGTGCTTTGGTCATCGGCGCATGCGTGCCGATAGCGGGCAATATATCAAAGGTGGTGCCGTTTGCAGCGTCCCATAACTCGTAGAGAATTTGGGTGAGTTCGCCAGCGTTTGAGTGGAGGCGTGTTATATCCGGCGGGATGACCAAAATCTTTTTCGGGATGCCGCCCAATTTGAGAAGTGCTTCGTGTAGCAGTGCGCGTTTTTCGTCGGATGTGATGACGGTGTCTTTGCCACCGCGAGCAGTATAGGTCGCCATTTTTTTAATTTTCCTTGCGGTTCAGTATAGGTAAGTGGAAGGATGGAAGGTTAGATGATTAGATACCTATCTGTCTTCTGTTCCATCCATCCAATCTTTTTCTTTAATAGGCATCCTTAATCGCGCCCCAAGTTATGCTGAGTTTATCCTGCGGTTCGACGGGTAGGACAAGGTCTTCGACAGAGTCGCCGATAAAGATGTTATCAATATAAACGAGACCGTAGTTGCCGAATTTACCAGTTTTGAAGGTGCCGTCTTGACCTTCTGTTGCTGGATCTATTTTATCAAACGACCTATTATCTTTCCGCTCTTTCAACTTGAAGGTAAATTTGTCCCCATCAAGTATGAGCTGCGCACGATACCAGACTTCGGGGTCGTTTTCCACCAGTCCAGCTTGGACCTGTGCCCAACCGCCTTGGCGTTTATAGAAATGGTATTCTCTACCACCTTGCCGTCGGTCGCTGAGATAGAATTTTTCGCCATCCTGAAAACGGAAGACGACACCCATGTAAAAGTCGTCGGGAAACATCATATCCCATTCAGCGACGTAATCGTCCCAACCTGCATCGCCGACGACATAGATAGAACCGCCGACATCGTGCCGTGAGTCGTTAGAAGGGTTGTCAGCGGTTAACAAGACCTTATTGCTTGCTTTTTTCGGATCGGCGACAACTTTAGCAGTTGTTTTGCCGTCGTGTCCGACTTCCCATTTGTTTGGCTCGCTCCCGATTTTATCCTTTTCAAAGTCGTCGTGGAACAACAGTTCTGCCGATGTCTGTATTGCTATACTGATGCACAGCATGAACACAACAATTTTAAGAGTAAGTGTGGTCTTCAGAAAAATGCGTTTGTCTTGAAAAAGAGATAGATATGTGAAAATCATCTTTCCTCCTTATTAGCGAGCATTGAAACAGCGAGCAACCTGCCAGTAATAATACGGAGCTGCTAAACAATTTTGTCATTATAACTTCGCCTGCAGAGAAATTGGAAAGCGCGCCTACAAAAAGATTACTGTCCGACAACACTGTTTTTCAGAACGCCGATGCCTTCAATCTCAATTTCGACGACATCACCGGCTTTCAAAGCGGTGGTTGTGCCGGGTGTGCCGGTAAAGATTGCATCCCCTGGTTCAAGGGTTATCGCCTGTGAGATGAAACTCACAACCGTCGTCACTGGGAAAATGAGGTCTGCGGTTGTCTGTTTCTGAACGACTTCACCGTTGATACGGGTCTCCAATTGTGCGTCCGTATAGTCAACATCAGTCGCGATAACGGGACCGATAGGTCCGAAGGTATCCGATGCTTTGGCGCGCCACCACTGCATATCATCGCTCTGCCATGTACGTGCGCTGACATCGTTGCCGCAGGTCACGCCTAAGATATTGGCGGCTGCTTCTTCCGGTGTCGCTTTCCGAGTCTGTTCCTTCATGATGACGACAAGTTCACCTTCAGCGTGCACGTCATCATCACCATCCGGTAATTCAATATTGCCGCCTGGATCGTTGATACACGAGGGCGTTTTGATGAAGATTTCAGGGTTTTCTGGCTCTGGGGCTCCGTCTAAGTGGCTCCGATAATTTAACCCGACAGCTAACACCTTTGTCGGTGTTGTCGGTGCGAGGAGTTTGACATCTCCTAATGCTATAGTATCACCTGTCTTGCTGTATTCGCCAAACGGGCATCCGGATAGTACGTTCAGATTTTCTCCTGAGACGATGCCGTAACCGATTGTGCCATTTAATTCATAGCGTGCAAATTTCATAGTAATTCCTTTCTTGTTTTCTGGTATAGCGTGTATGTCGAAAATTATTATATTTTAACTGACCTACGGTGTGGTGTCAATTTATTTCTTTGGGATGGCAGTCAGTAAGAATAGTTTTCAGTTATCAGAAGTCGCACCAGTGGAATTGGATTGATGCATGTTATTACGGTCATTTATCGTGAAATCTACAATTAAATGGACTTTAAGGTATCAAATTCTAAAAATTCCGCAAAAAAGTGAAATTAGGCCTTAACTTTTTGAGTTGCAATCTATATATATATAGTAAGAGCGATTCACTACTCATATAAATTTCATGCCTCCGACGTGATTCCTTACAGAGGCGTTAGAGGTGCCAGCAAATTTTCTTCACAACCGACACCCGGCACGAGGTGTCAAAGGAGTCCATCATGAAACGCTTGTTGCGTCCAACAGCAGCAGTCCTCACGGTACTAACTTATGTCCTGCTGATGCTTTCCCCAGGTGCCTCATCGCACGCATGGGTGGAAAGTACAACACCCAACCCGAATGAACTTCCATCCACATCGGGACAAGTTGTCGTGTTCAATTTTAGCATCTCACATGATTACGAGGTGTCTGTTCGGTATCAGGCACAAGTCTGGAACGGCTACCTTGGTGAGGACGCGATGACTATCAATTATGAGGCGAAATACCGTATCTCGGTCTATGAACCTCAGCAAAATGGGACTATAAAGCGGTTGTTTTATAGCAATACGAATTCGGGAAGCGGAACTATAGGATCCGGTTCAACGTTCCATGGACATAACAGTGCCTCCTACGATGCCAGCGGGTTGCCCGATAACATAGACGTGGTAGCCGAAGCTTCAACCGAAGTGACGGTTCACGCGCTTGACGATGACAACCAGGTGATACAGAGCAAATGGTCCGTATCCGACAGCATCTCGTGGACAATGCCTCGGCGGAACTAACGGAACGTGTCTCTTTCATTTCTACGCGTGGGGATATTCGCTATCCCCATGCCTTCTAATCAAGGCGGTGCTTTAT
>VXZK01000182.1:0-16924 GCA_009845545.1 Candidatus Poribacteria bacterium | reverse complement strand
CTACGCGTGGGGATATTCGCTATCCCCATGCCTTCTAATCAAGGCGGTGCTTTATGATTCTTAAACGTTTCTTACCGATATTATCTATTATCTGCAGCCTCACATTGCTTGTTTCACCGTTTGCCGCTGCGGAAATCTTATTTCACTCATCTCGCACGGGTAACCATGAGATTTACACGATGAACGATGACGGGAGCCGTATTCGGAGGTTAACGGACAATCCGATGGCAGATGTGGACCCGCGCTGGTCCCCGGATGGCAAAAACATTGTTTTTGGACGACACCCGATGTATACAGGTCCAGTCCTTCTAGATCTTCTAACTTCCAACATTTTCATCATGGATGCGGATGGGCGCCATGAACGCCAACTCACCGATACCCCCGCATACAACAGAAGGGCTGCCTGGCACCCTGATGGAAACCGTATTGCGTTTTCCATCTACGAAGCGGATCAAACGTATATCGCTGTGATGAACCTGCAAACCGGAGAGGTCCAACGACTGATGAACAACCCTGAAAGTTGGCTTTCGGGGAGTCCGGACTGGTCTCCGAACGGCAGGCGGATTGTTTTTGAACACAGCGATGAATTTGGACGCAACATCTGGACGATGAATGCGGATGGCAAACACGATAAACGCCGCAGCCCACCCAACAAGGATATTGATGTTCTTATTCTGAGATATCGACCCCGTTGGTCCCCGGATGGTGTCCATATCTTATATCCCGAGCCGGAGTATAAGCGGCTTCCACACAAGTTTGAACTGGTTGAGTCGCGTTTAATCATTCAAAACGTGCTGACAGGTAGCCGAGAGATACACACGCTCCCGAAAGGGCTTCTCGTCTCAAACGTGTGTTGGATGGCTGCCGGGCGAGATATCCTTTTCTCCGCTGCCGATAGGAGTGTGAATAGGATAAACGTGATCTATCGGTATCCGCTTGACACTCGGGAACTGATACCGCTGACCGACCCGCGCGACAGCTACTATGTATCGGACTGGCGGCCGGGTAATCTCTATGTTTCGCCGAAGGGGAAACTCACGGGACTCTGGGGAGGTATCAAACAGATGGAGTAACGCCGAATAAGCGTTGACTTTTCCGGCTAAAGTTGTTATAATAACAAACAGTGATAATGGGCGCGGGCACCACTGATTTTTGTCAGATGTCCAGAAACCTGTGTACTTCCGAAAATGGAGGACGAACGGATGGCTTTAAGGTGTCAATTGAGAGGTATATTTATGACCTCGTAGTAAAAGATGGACGGTGAAACGTAAATGATAAAAGTTGGAATTGTTGGTGCATCAGGTTATAGCGGTAGTGAGTTGTTACGCTTTCTCGCTAACCACTCTGGCGGACTACAGGTCGCACTCTGTACATCTGAAACCTACGCCGGACAATGTATTGACACTGTCCTGCCGAACCTCCGCGGGTTTCTTTCGTCCGCATTTGAGCCGTTAGACCTTGACTCCCTTAAAGAGAGAGTGGATGCCGTTGTGCTCGCAGTTCCGCACAAAGTCGCGATGTCGTTCGTGCCACAAATTCTGGCACAAGGTCTACGCATCGTGGATTTCAGTGCGGACTATCGACTCGGAGATGCCGAAACCTACGAAGCGTGGTACCATGCTGAACATACAAGCGCGGAATTAATGCCGCAAGCGATATATGGGTTGCCGGAACGGTATCGTGCCAAGATTCGGGATGCCCAACTTGTAGCAAATCCGGGGTGTTATCCGACGAGTGCCATACTTGCAGCGATGCCGTTAGTCGCGCAAGGTGTCGTGGAATTGGACTCCATCATTGTTGATTCCAAATCCGGCATTTCGGGTGCCGGTCCGAAACCGCGTGAAAATACGCATTACCCGAATCGAGAGTCTAATGTTGCCGCCTACAACATCGGTGTCCATCGGCATACACCCGAAATTGAACAGGAATTAAGTGCTGTTGCATCCGAAACCCCGGTTCGTGTGACGTTCACGCCACACCTTGTTCCAATGACACGCGGTATTCTCAGCACTGTCTATATGCGTCTCACCGAAGAGATGTCCACTCAAGAAACCCTCGACATATATTCAGGTTTTTATGAGCATGAACCGTTTGTCCGGGTGCTTCCGTCGAATACATACCCAGAGACAAAAGCGGTGCTCGGCAGTAATTATTGTGATGTTGGGTTGGAAGTGGATACGCGGACCCGCCGCGTCGTCGCAATGGCAGCGATTGATAACCTCGGTAAAGGGGCTGCCGGTGCCGTTGTGCAGAATCTCAACCTGATGTTCGGTTTCAATGAAACCGATGGGCTGAAGGTACCGGGGATGATGCCGTGAATGGTTGTCAGTTGTCAGTAGTATAGGTTTTGTAAATAGGTACACCTTTTTCTGGCTGCTGAATGTTATTCGGAGACGCTTGTGCCAAAAGTTATGATTGTTGCTGGAGAACCCTCTGGTGACCTGCACGCTTCTCATGTTGCTCGGCAACTCAAGGTACTGTGTCCGGATATAACGCTCTTCGGCATGGGGGGGGACCAGATGGAAGCGGTCTCAGTGAAGCTTGACCTTCACATCCAAGATTCCGCTGTCATGGGTTTTGCCGATGTCATTACTGTCCTACCGATGTTCCTACGGAAACAGGCATATCTGAAACGGCATATCCGTGAGGACCGCCCTGATGTACTCCTCCTTGTGGATTTTGCTGAGTTTAATATGCCGTTAGCGAAATTTGCGCAGCGGCAGGGTGTATCCGTTGTCTATTATATTCCACCAAAGGCGTGGGCGTGGCGTGCGAACCGTGCTCGGAAACTGGCAAAGTGGGCAAACGTCGTCGCAGCGATCTTCCCTTTTGAAGCGGAATTTTACCGAAACTCAGGTGCGAACGCGGAATTCGTAGGACATCCGCTCGTCGATTTCGCACAGACACCCCTCAGCACACAAGCGGCACGCGAACGCCTTCATATATGTGAAACGGAAGACGATCCGGCTGCGCCTGTCATCGGGTTGATGCCGGGGAGCCGCCGTTCCGAGATTCACCACATTTTTCCAGTCATGCTAAAAGCCGCTGCGAACATCGCTAAGGTCTATCCGAATGCACAGTGGATTCTCCCGTTAGCCCCCGGAATTTCACGTGACCTCATTTCAAAATACCAGCAGGAACTGTGTAGGGGCTGGGTTACCCAGCCCCTAGAGCTCCCGTCGATTAAGATTGTGGAAAATCAGACTTATCAGGCAATGCGGGCATCAACCCTGTTGTTGGTTACTTCCGGCACGGCGACGCTTGAAGCAACCTGTATCGGTGCGCCGATGATTATCCTCTTTTGTACGGCAGCACTCAACTGGCATATCATCAAGGCGTTGACCCCTTTAAACCGGAGCGGACTGCCTAATCTCATTGCTGGACGCGACATTGTCCCGGAGCTGCTACAGACGGAACTGACACCGACAGCCTTGACGGCGTTGGCACTTGATTTTCTGAAGCATCCACAAAAACGGGAAACACAACGAGAGGCACTTCAAGCAGTTTATGCGCAGCTCGGCACAGCCGGTGCCGCTGAACGTACGGCTGAATTGGTGTTGGATGCCGCAAAAAGTCTGTAAAGGACTCTAAAGTGCCTAAAGTTGTTAGGAAACCTTCTTTCAACTTTACAGACTTCGCGACTTTAGTCCACTTGCAAACTTTATTCGCTATGAAATTCACAGACTCTTTCGATCTTACCTCTTTCCAGAAAAGGCTTCTTGCCAGTCCTTTACTTTTCTTATTAATCCCGCTGAGTTGGCTATACGGTGCGAGTGTATGGCTACGGAATCGACTTTATGCACTTGGGCTGTTTAAAGTGCTCACGCTGCCGTGTCGCGTCATCAGTGTCGGTAATATTGTTGTTGGTGGAACGGGGAAAACACCTGCTGTTATCGCGCTTGCGAAACACCTGAAAAAAGAGAAGGTCCGCGTCGCTATTCTGCTGCGCGGTTATAAACGTCAATCGCGTGAAAAGGTAACAATCGTTTCGGACGGTGAAAGGGTGTGCGCTTCCTTAAAAGAGAGCGGCGATGAAGCCTACATGATGGCGAAACATCTCAGCGGTATTCCGATTATTGTAAGCCGTCAACGCTATCAGGCAGGGCAGGTCGCGCTTAAACGTTTTGGTGTAGATGTCCTACTTCTCGATGACGGGTTCCAACACCGGCAGCTGGCACGTGATGTTGATATTCTCACGCTTTCCACAAAACATCCTTTCGGAGACCCGCAGAGATTGCTACCGGCGGGGACCTTGCGTGAGCCGCCTATTGCCCTCCGACGTGCAGACATTATCCTATTGACACACACAGATATAACGCATATATCGCCGTCTGCCAAAGAAGTGGTGAAGGCGTTAGCGCCGAATGCGCTGGTTCTGGAGAGCATTCACCAGCCGATGCATGTCTATCCTTTGGTACCGAAAGGAGAAAAAAAAGAAGTAGATTTTCGTTCTACTGTGAAAGTGCTTGAGGGAAAGCGGATCCTTGCAGTCTGTGGGATAGGGCAGCCAGAGGCATTTGTCGCGACACTGATGCGGTGTTCTCCAAAAGGTGTGGAATTATTGGCGTACCCCGATCATCATGATTATACTGAGGCGGATATGAGGCAGATCGGCACCGCATTTCAGGCTGCGGCAGCGGATTTGATTGTGACAACACAGAAAGACGAGCAAAAACTGGCGGACCTTGTGGCACAACAAGAACTCCCGATTGTTGTACTGGAGATCGCGCTTGTTATCACAGAAGCGATCGAAAAATTTACTGAAATGTTATTATCTGCTCATTAGTTATCACATTCTGGCTCTCTGTAACTTGCGCGGGGAACGTTGCTTATCCAGCCATTTGACGGAAAAATGGAGCAGGTTTTCCATGATTTTGTCGTTGATGCGTACATCCTCTTCTGTCTCATTCTTCAAGCTCGTAACAATGTATAAACCTTTCTGGAAGGGGAGGAGGAGGAGCGCGGATGCGTTTTCAAACCCGCCACTTGGCAGCCCAGCTGCAGCGATGTTGGTTTTAGCGAGAGATGTCCATTTCCCGAGTGGGTCGAGCCACATATCATCGAGTCGAATCAGGGGTTGTTCCATTGCCTCCGGATCGGCGTGATGGTTTCCATTCAGTGGATTCGGGTGTTGGAAGATACGTGAACGTTTCCCTCGGGATGTGGGAAATAACTCATAAGTTTCGTCACATGCAATACCGGTGAGCGGTTCCGGTATCCATCCCGTTCCACGGCGCTGTTTGGTGCTGGCAGTGATGTCTTGTCCAGAGACGATGGCGACCCCACCTTGGCTGACGAAATTTTTAATCCGGTGTTCAGTATCAATGTTCAGTCGGTAGCCGGCTTTGTAAATTTCACCGTTGCCGATCCACAAAATATCGGTTTTCGGGAGTCGATCGGTGCGTAGGTCCGGTACCTCCTTATAAAGCATGTGATGTTCCTGAATATATTCAAAACGTTGTAGGACAGGAAATTCGACTGTAGAGGTATTACCCGTAAATGCCATAAGTTTGATTGGCATTGCGATCTGGACTTCTGAGCGCGTGACACCGGGTGTTCTGGGGACTCCAGTATTCGGTTTCCAAAACTTGGTGTTAAAGTGAGCATTGATGCCTCCGACGATGCGGTTGCGTATCAACTTTCGGCGGTGTGTGCGCTGTTCTGCGGTATCTAAGCTGCGTCCGGGATAAACGAGCGGTGCTAACGCCTCGTGCCGAACGGCGTTACTATGTATCTGCTCAACGATAGAGGCGTGCGCTGTAATCTTGGCGCGATTTATCGGTAGGAGTCTCTTATGAATAGGAAACCCGTGACGAAATTTATTATCAAAACGGCGGAAGGCGTTTTCAACATCCCATCGCCGACTGTAACTGGTATCAATAGTCTTCAAATCAATGCGTTCTTCGTTGACGTTCGTCACGTATCCGTGGACGACATTGATGCCGTGGATGGGTTTTCCCTCTTTGTCTGCGATGGCAATGTCTTCGGTATCACTCATGTCCAGGATTGTGTCGGTCAAGCCGCTTAAACTGAAGAGTTCGGGTTGATATTTCTCTGCGCTTTCGACAATAGTGCAATATTTTCGCGGGAAAATGATATCAGCATCCCGGAAAGAGCGGAAATCGAGTTTAATTTTTTTATAATTTCGGATCGTAAGTCGCTCACGCGCTCTAATCCGTTGAAACGGGCCTACGTTGTGTTGCGCCACCGGTTCAATTTTAAGTTTTTGAACACTGAAGGCTTGAATGTGGTATTTGAATTCATAGTTCTTTGCCCATGGGGGGGGGCCGTCGGACAGCACGACATGCCCAAGTTGAATTTGGTAAGGCGTATTGTTTTCAAAAACGAGAAAATATCCGTTTTCGTCGTTGCCTTCGGCGCGACAGCGCAAGCCGCGGTCGTCACGGCGGTTCAACGCGTTAATATCGTGTTTATATTCGTGTACATAGTTCCAATGATCTCTGTAACCATTGTTGTCCCCATCTTTGACATCCATTAATGCGATATGCTTTTGATTGTAGTCTTTGAGGATCGCCGTATACACCCCGGTCTCTGTGCGTACTTTGATCCGCGTGCCGACCAGGCGTTCAATGAGACGCTCATAGGTCTCCTGTTCCTGTAAGTGGTCGGCGGCATCGTCTAACCTATCGATGCCTGTTATATCTGCTTCGCCTTTTTTTGCGTCAATCGCTTGTTGGTATGCCCTATTATAGTCTTCAAATCGTCCACCGATGCCGCTCTTGACGCTTTGCAGCACCATACGGATAGCATTTGCTGAGGCTTCTCTGAGGGCGACGAACATATTTCGGATTTTCCGCCTCATTTTGTAGATAGATGGTGGCTGGTAGACCCGCTCCAGTTCCCATGTACGCTCCCGTAGTTCGCGCTCATTCATCGCATCGTGGTAACGGATGTATGCCACAATTTGATCTTCACGTTCTTGTGTCTTGAAGATATAACTCGGGGCATGCCCGCGCTGTCGAGATTCCTCGGAGATGATTTCCATGCCTGAGATTTCAAGCCGCATGGTGCCTCGGTAGCGTCTGTTTTCCTCCTTCATCTGAAAGACAACATATTTGTTCAGGAGTGTTTTCAGGAGTTTATCTTTTTGAAAGAGTCTTAGGACATAAAAGAAAGCACTGAAAAGAAAGATGAATAAGATCACGCCCCCGTAAAGTTGTACCCGCGGCCAAATACTACTTGTGCCTTCCTTGAGCGTGTCAGTGATGGGATCGTCTTGTCCTAACGCTGTGGGCAAAAGCGTAAGTGAAAGAAAAATAGCGGTCGGCATATAGGATCGGAAGAGGTGTCTTAGAAGATGTGTTATTCTAATGTTTTTAAGCATGTGTCAATCCTCCTTTATGGTTGTCGGTTCGGTTTTTTCTTGCGAAAAACCTTTCGGTCTTCGGTTTTCGGTTAAAGAGATGTCTTGTGGCAGTAACAATAAATGTTCCAGACACAAGTTGTTAACCGATAACTGATAACTGATAACCGATAACTATTAGTAGATATTCACCCCGTTTTCGGCGGCAATTCGCCGAACGTTCGTATTCGCGATCGGAATTTTCTCCGCGGGTAGATGTTCTATTAATCCATAGCCGTCTGGATAGAGCGCGTCGAAGCGTTTTAGTGCTACACCGAGTGCCAATTCACCCTCGCCGGGGACCTCCTCATTGAGGTGGAGTACCAAACCGTTCTGAACGCTGATGTCTTTAATATGTGCCATCGGTGCTACGGGCCCCATTACGTCAAAAATGTGGTTCAGGCGGTCTTCGCTGTCATAGACCTGTCGGAGTGTTTGAAAGTGGTTGACGAAATCCATGACGATGCGAAGTCTATCGGAACCGACCTGTTCTACAACTTCGCGGCAGATTTCCGGTGACCCCATAATGGAAACGGCATGCGTCTCCATAACAAGCGTTAGTTCATGTTGTTCGGCATGTGCTGCTATCGGTTTCAGGGTCTCAATCAACCGTTCCATTGATTCTGGGAGATGGTTATCTCGGTGAGAAGTCCAAGCGCCATCAGGATTGAGACTCCCAGGACGGAACAGATAGTGGTGCGCCCCAAGAGAGACAGCCGTTGCCATACCGCGTTGGACGCTTTCAATAGCGGCTTCTCGGACGGCGATATCTGGATGAAAGAGGCATTCGTCGTAAGTTATGCCGAATTGCACAAGGTCGAGTTTCGCTGCCTCTAACATTTGCACACAGCGGTTACAAGCATCTGGTGGCACAGACGGGATTTCCGCGCTACGGAAATGGAAGCTTAATCCCGTAAATTCCAAAGCCTTAATGTTTGCGATTTCATCTGATGTAAGTGTGCGGAAGTCGCCGCAGAGTCCAACAACGCCAAGTCTCATATTTTTACCCTTTTTTTGGTTAACAGTCTCCAGTTTCCAGTTTCCAGTCTGGATACTCGCCACTGGTTACGGGTCACTGGTAACTCGTAACTTCTCCAGGAGGTTTTTAGCACGCACAAGGTCGTCTGTATCCAATCCTTCTGAGAACCATGCATATATCGGTTGAAGTAAATTGTATGCGTCTTCACCACGATTTTGCGTCCGCCATAATTCACTTAAGCTCAGTGCAGCTCGGAGTTCCCATGATTTTGCGTTCTGTTGTCGTGCGATCGCTAACGCTTCCTGAAAATAGGATTCCGCTTGTGCGACGGTTGAGTGTGTATTCTCATTGCCGCCGGTCTCAGTTGCCTCGGCGAGCATAAGACAGAGTGCGCCCTTCTGTCGCGCGAGTTCTGCCGCATAGGTGCGTTCTCCTGTACGTGTGATGACACGCGAAGCAGTATCAAGTGTTTGCAAGGCTAAATTATATTGCCCTGCGCGTTGGTGTGCCTGTCCAAGCAGTGCAAGAAAGAGCGGCATGAGTAATTCACCCCTTGTCTCTTTCCAAGCGTTGATACCTTCACGAATTATAGCGATGCCTTCTTCAGGGCAGTTCTGTGCTGCGAATGCCCAACCCTTCAGCACCGTTGCTGCGGCTTCCCATGCGGAAAACCCGTGCTCTTGACATATCTGTAGCATCTGCGTGGCCGATGTGTTTACTTTCTCCGGTTCACCTCGGTACTGATAAAGCACGGTTTTGAAGTGGAGTGATACAGCCTCACTAAACGGATGGTTCGTGTCCTTTCCGATGTTTACAGCCTGATGAATCCGTTCTTCCGCTTGGCTCGGATAGCCGATGCACCACAAGAGTGGTGAAGAATAGGCGAGGAGTGTCATTCCGGGTTCTGCCACATAGTGGAGAAACGCTGGTACCGGATGGTGCTGCGGTTGATAACGTTCAATTCCTGCCTCTAAGTGTGCCAAGGCACTGTTGAATTCGCTCAAATAGTAGAGTGTCGCACCGAGGGCACGATGTGCTTCGACTTCAAACGCTTGATTCTCGGCTTGTTTGGCAATAGCGACACAGGCTTCGCCGAGTTCACGGGCGGAGCGGAGGCGTCCGCGGACGAGATGAGACAGCCACAGCCCGAACAGGACTGGGAATCGGAGTGCTTTTATCCGATCCATCAAGACCTCGGAACCATCTGCGGAAGTCATGCGATCATGAGCATTCTCATGGCATGCTTCCGCGCTTTTTTCAAGTGTTTCCAGCAGTTCGCGTGCGCGTGTATAAGCGACTTCCACCTCCGGCGATGCATATCCTTTGGTCGCAATCAGTGCGGTACCGAGTGTCGTTTGCAGCTCCAGTTCCCGCCGTTCGGCGGCTTCCCGCCGTTCGGAGGTGTTAATATGTGTTGAAAGCGTTTCAAGTGCCGCGAGTCCTTGCATGATGTGGCGAACACCCTCCACGTTTGCTGAGCGTTCTAAGGCGCGGTGCGCCGCGCGGTGCCAATAGTCAACGGCTTTTTCGGGCAGTCCGGCTTCGGTGTAGTGATACGCGACGAGTTCCGGCTGGGAACCGTCCGCGCCTTCCAGGACCTCTGCAATCTGTTGATGATACCGCTGGCGTCTGCTTTTTAGCAGCGATTGATAAGCCGTCTCACGCAGAAGCGGGTGCCTAAAGGTATAGCGGAACTGGTTGTCAGTCGTTTCATTACGATTGAGGATGAATGCGTTTACTAATTTGTCCAATTCATCTTTCAAGGCTGAGAAATCAGTGAAAATATTATTCCCGAGATCGACGCCAGCTGCAATCTTGTGAAACAGTTCTGCTGTCCACTCTCTACCGAGTGTTGCTCCGAGTTGGATGATCTCCTTCGCGGTACCGAGTTCGTCGAGCCGCGCTGTCAACAAATCTTGTAGCGTCACAGGCACCTGCATTGTTTGGGGCTGTGAACTCGTTGCATCCAGTGCGTTAAAAGGAAGCGTCAGTGCGTCGCCTTCTTCTGAAGTCGCCCGATCCGGATCATCGGGATGGGGTGCTTCAGACAGCATCATCTGGGTGAGTTCCTCAACAAACAGAGGGACCCCTTCAGTCATTTCGACGATCTTGGTCAATAGATTTGGCGGCAGTTGCGTATCGCCTGCAACGTGCTGAATCATTGTTTCGACTTCAGGTGGTGTGAGTGCCTCCAACTGCAGTGTCTTCGCCCATGCCGGTCGCAGGAGTTTCTCCAAAATTTCTCTATCTATGGCAGAATTTGTGAAGTTCCCATCAGGAACAAGCTGTGAGTTGCCATCTTCATTGGACTGTACGTTGTGTCTGTTTTTGTAGACTATTGAGGGGTCTGTGTCGGATCGCCAGGACAAGATTGTAAAAATTCTGGCGTTTTCGATCCTTTCGATTAAGAGAGTAAGAAATTCTATACTCGACGGATCGATCCAGTGGAGGTCCTCCACGACAAAGAGTATCGGTTGCCGTTCTGACATCTTCAGCAATACTTGGACGAGTACTTCCAACGTCTGTTGTCGTCGCTGCCTGCGTCGCCATTCGGATGGATATGTATCCTGTTTGACCGGTTTACCATATAAACCAGCACCGGTGCCGGTTTCCGTTCGCCGCTGTATTTCAAAAGGTATGTCCAATAATTCAGCGAGGAGTGGCAGTGTTTCCGGCGTATGTGCTTCTGCATCTTGCCCGACAGTCGAAACGTTATAGTCTCGGAGCAAATTTTCAAGTTTTTCGAGTCTTCTCCGTGCTGTATCTGTATTTGTAAACTGTACGACGTGTTCTTGGAACAGTGAAAGGATAGGATACAGCGGACTATTCTGGTAATACGGTGAGCATCTACCTTCTAAGGTGACTGCATCCGAGTGGCTCTCAACATGCTCCTGAATCAGTTGCACACATCTCGATTTTCCGATACCGGCTTCGCCCTGAATAAGGAGTGCTTGTCCGTTGGTTGCGAGTGCTTGTGTCCACCCTTGTTTGAGAAGTTCAACCTCTCGTTCCCGTCCGATAAGCGGTGTCAATCCGCTTTCACTGGCGATATCCAGTCGGCTTTGCGCGGGGATTTCACCTGACACTTGATAGATGTTCACGGGCTGCGAAATACCGCGGAGTACAGATGCCCCGAGTGCCTCACACTTGAAAAAGCCTTCGACCAATTGATGCGTCGTATCACCTATCACAACGGTGTTCGGTGTCGCGAGTTTTTCCATCCTTGCGGCGACGTTCGGCATTTTTCCGACGATGTCAATCGCTTCGGGTGCTTCCTGTCCTGAGATATGCCAGACGACAACACGTCCTGTATCGATGCTAATCCGAACGTTAATCTCTACGCCGAAGGTTTTATGGAGATACGGATTCAGCGTTTCTATAGCGGCGACGATACCTAATGCGGCTCTCACGGCGCGATGTGCTGTGTCTTCGTGTGCGATCGGGTAGCCGAAATAAACGAGGATACCGTCCCCGAAGTAGCGCGCGATGTGCCCGTTTTGTGCTAAAACCACCTCCATGATACATGTCCGGTACACTTCTAAGAGATTTCGGAGTTCTTCAGGATCCAGTTTTTCGGTGAATGCGGTGGAGTCAACAATATCACAAAAAAGGATGGTTAGCTGGCGGCGTTCCGCCCCGTGTGGCAAAGCCTGTTCAATAGAAACCGTATCTGCTGCGGGGCGTTCAGCCGAACGCGAGGTGCCGTCAAGCGGCATACCGCATTCACCGCAAAATTTGAATGACGGGTTCAGAAATCCACAATTTGCGCAGAGTTTGTGCTGCATAAGCCGTTCCTCCCTCTTAGCGTTGTTGGTTAAGAGGTAAACTCCACAAAGACGGTTTTCGCTCTTAACTTATAACTTATAACCCTAAACTGTAAGGCAGAGAGAGAATTTTTGTGCTTCATTTCCTGAATTGGTTGAGGTATTCCTCCAACTCCTTATCACGCGGATCCAATTCGTATGCTTCTTGAAAGTAATCGAGTGCCGTATCGGTTTTACCGACCTTCATAAAGAACGAGCCGAGGTTGCGATAGGCGACGCTATGGGTTGGTTTCAAATCTAAGGCATAGATATAGTGATCTCTGGCTCGCAACAGATAGGTTTTCGTTTCTCCGATGAGGATGTTAAGCGTAATCTCATTTTCCCAGCGTTGCCTGTATACTTCGCCACCGAGTTGTTTCGCCTCATTTTCGATAGCGTCAGCGACGGCTTCATTGCGTGTTTTGAACATGATTGCGCCTGATGTTGTTTTATCAATAGCGACTTTGAGCGCTGCCACCGCTTCGTCAGTCCCCTCGTCTATCAATTCTTGTTCCCATGAGGGCCACTTCGGACCGGCGTATTTAAGGCCTTGTTGGTAGTACACGGCGCCAAGGTCGTTAAAGATTTCAGCATTTTCGGGACGCATCTTCATTGCTTGACTGTAAAGTTCAATAGCTTGTTGATATTGTCCGGCGTTGAAGGCATCTGTGGCGTGCGTGCGAATTTGTTTGAACTCTTCACTTTCCAAGTTGACAGCGATGCCCAACTCCGATTTGTCTCCGACAAAAAAGTAGATGCTGCCAATGAGGAGAATAGCAATGCAGACAGCAATAAGTGTGGGTAGTTGCAATTTCATTTTTTTAATTTTCCTTGCGGTTCGGTGAAGTGGGTTGACTGAAAACTGTTAACTATAAGAACACTTATCTCCGCCGATTGTTTCTATTAAAAGTGACAGGGATGGCTTGATGGACACCGTCTCGCTCAAAGTAGAGGAGTGTCTTGTATTGGGAGCGGATATTTTCATCAACGATTTTAAAAACCTCAAGCGAATGAATTTGAGTGTCGTCAATTTGATAGATGAGGTCCCCGCGCTTAAGCACGTCCGTCAATCTGCTCTCTTTATCAACATGTGTAATAATAATGCCGGGCATCTGATATTTGCGGGCCATCGCCTTGTCAAGTTGGGCAAATGTTATACCCCATCCCGGGGGTTTATAATTCCATTGTCTGGTTTTTAGTTTGAATTGAGTCTGTTGTTTTTTACCGCGACGGTTAAACTCGCACCTTATAGGTTGATTGAGCGGGAGTAGGCGTGTAAGTGCATAAAAGTCCTCTTCATTCTTGATGCGGTGTCCTGAAATGCTTTCAATGACATCGCCGCGTTTAATACCGGCGTTCGCTATAGGACTCCGTTTCTCTATTTCTGAGACTAAGATGCCGCTATTCATCGGTGTTGACAATTTTTCTGCCAATTCCTCGGTTATGGTTTGTACTTCCATGGCAAGATAAGGCGGTATAACGCTGCCGTATTCGGTAATCTGTTGAACGACTTTTCTTGCCTTATTGACAGGGATAGCGAAACCGACTCCTTGTGAACCGCCGCTGGTTGAGCGAAGAACGGTGTTTATACCGATGAGTTCGCCGTGTATGTTTACCAACGCGCCGCCACTGTTGCCCGGGTTGATGGAGGCATCTGTCTGAATCAGGTTTTCATGATAGCGATTTTCGACGGTCAGTGCGCGTTGCGTTGCACTCACGATACCAGCGGTAACGGTCGGTTGTGCGTTGCCTATTGATAAACCGAATGGGTTTCCGATGGCGACCACCCATTCACCTATCAAAAGGGATTCCGAATCTCCCCACTGAATCTCCGGTAAGTTTGTGGCTGTGGCTGTTTCCAAAAGCGCGAGGTCTGAAAGATAGTCGTATCCGACGACCTGCGCTGTAAATTCGCGTCCATTGGGGGCAGTGACAGTGATTTTATTCGCGCCTTCAATAACATGATGATTTGTGAGGATGTGTCCATTTTTGTTAACAACAACCCCGGAGCCGACTTCTCGGAGAGAACGCCTGCGCGTCGTAGGAATTTCGCCCCAAAACCAATCGTCAAACGATGTTCGCTGTTCAACACTCCGGACAGCACTGATGTTAACGACTGCCGGACTGGCTTTCGCGACTGCCGTAACGATTGCGGTCCGCCGTGATGCGGTTACTGCATTTTGTACGGTCTCTTTGCTGAATTCCGCACTATGCGTTGTGTTGCTGAATTCCGCACTGTGCGTTCTGTTAAAAAGCGTGCCTACAAATATAGCAGACAGACACAGGAACAGCAAGATAATATAACTGTAGTAACGACGTAAAAGTACCATAATCTGCTTCTTATTCCAATGGGTTGATTTCCAAAACTTAACGCGTCAACTTCAGAGAAATACGATAGCCCTCTAACGCTGGATCGGTGTCAACGATTTCTTGGACGGCTTCGGATGTCCGCCGTTTCGCGGGAAAATCGTCGGCATTCGCGCATCGCAGTGCGATCCTCGCGCCGACTGCGCTGGCGGCACGTAGATTTTCCAGTTTCACCTTTTCCAGTGTATCATAAGCCGTATGACCGAACCCTCTACCCGACGGTAGTGCCTCCGGGTCACCTATGTGGCTCGAAGGTACCCCTTTTAGGAAAAACGGAAAGTGATCGGAGTAGGAATGCACTTTTTGTCCGACTGGCATTTCGGCATGCATCTGCTCACGTGCGGTGTTAAAGAACGGTCCCAAAGCGTCCCAATGGTGTAGGACGATACCTTTGCGACTTGCTCCACCCGCGGCATCCATATTCAGCATGAACCGGATATTATCCAACTCTGCATCGTGCGCGTCAACGTACCGAAACGCGCCTGTGAGTCCGATTTCCTCTGTGCCAAAGGCGATGAACCGGACGGTACGCTTGAGCGAATCACCGGCGTATGCGGATAGGACACGGGCGGCTTCTATGACAGATACCATGCCTGAGGCAGGATCATGCGCGCCTTGCGAAATGTCGTGTCCGTCGTAATGACAACCGACAACCACCATCTCCTTACCGTTTTCAGAACCGGGCAAATCCGCAACGACGTTCCATGATGTACGCGGTTCATTAATGTCCGTGGTTTGAAGTTTCAGTGTCACTTTTCCTTGTTTCCGTTCCAAAAGCCGCGTCAAAAATTCGCCGTCCTCTTTGCAAACGGATATACCCGGGATCGGTGCCGGTCTGTTATTTTGAAGGCTTCCGGTTTCGGGACCGACACCTGGGTGTTCGCTGACGAAGATAAATCCGCATGCGCCAGCAAGGACCGCGCGTTCAAACTTCTCCTTGCGATGGACCCATCTGCCAAGGTCTGGTGGTGAGGCACTCTGTGCCATAACCAACCTCGCGATGGCGGTGTCGCCGAGTGCTTCATATTCTGCAGGACTTCCGTGTCCGGCAGAGACCAGTTCGGTCGTGATGTCGTCAGCGGGGCAGTAAGGAAGCGAGATGCAGTGCAGTGTTCGGCGGATAGGTGCCAACACCTCAAGGGTCGCCGTGCCACGCGTCCAACCCGCATAAGGATAATCTTCAAGTCTGACGTTCTGGAGCCCGTATCGTTTGAAGCAGTCTGCAATGAAATTCGCGGCTGCATACTCTTCAGGCGTTCCAGCGAACCTGGAACCGTATTCATCGCATAAGACGGTCAAGTTGTCCATCACCTCTTGCGAAGTATAGATATCACCGACTATCTGTCGGTCGAGCTGCAAGTAAGGGTTCGTTTTGCTCATAAGTTTCAGTGTTCTCTTGATTGTTGATAGTTTTTGACGGTGGCGATGTCATTCTTGCGTCGGCAATCTTTTTGAGGTGCCATGGGTCTAATATCTGAATGCGTCGATACCGTTTTTCAAGGATTTTGTGCGCTTTAAACTGATTTAGGACTGCTTCTGTAGTTTCGGCAGTGCAGCCGATTAATTGTGCTATTTTTTTTGTCGAAAGTTTGCGTAAGGTGCATTGCGAACCCTGCCCGATAGTTGTGCGTTTTTGCTTCGGCGCGTCGGCGTAGTTTTGTAGCAGCAGTGCGAGCCGCGATGCAGGACTCCGAAACGCAATGTTTGGAAACGGGTTGGTTGTTCCGCTTCGCGATGGCTTTCGTGTCTTGGTTAAGTCGATAGCGTTTGATGCTTTCGCAGATATCCACTTGGATTTTGCAGTATTGGAAATCCGTAAACGACATCGGACAGCGTCTATAGTAGATCGGATACGCTGAAGCAGTGGTCGTTTGAAGGGTATCGCTAAATGCGTTTTTCGCTTCAGGAAGAATTGGAAGTTCTGCGCGCTAACGATACCGATGACGGCTTCTGTAAGTGTTTCAGCGGTGATGTTCCGATGTGCTTCGCTGTCGTTCCATTCGACTGCCCCAAAGATTTCGCCGGGTTCCAGGACCTCTAAAGTGACAGGTTCTCCTTCAGACGGTGTTTCATAGATTTTGACGCGTCCCTCTTTCAGCAGGTAAACGCCTTCGGTCGAAATGGTGTCTTCGTATTTCAGTTGTTTGAAGGTCGTTATCCGTTCAAGTGCGTTTGCATCTGATTCGGAGAGATCTTGGAAGATATTTATCTGTTTAACACACCAAAATCTCTCTGAAGTTCCTTCTCGTACCGCCATGCTGTAGTTGTCCTGTCGATTTCTGGTGAAACGTGTGTACTTTTGGGCTATGAACTGTGATCGCTTGCCGAAAAATTTCAGTCTGCTTTGTCCTTAATTATACCAAATATATTGCCTATAAATCAAGGAAAATAGCGGTTTGCGTTTGTCTGAAT
>VXZK01000320.1 GCA_009845545.1 Candidatus Poribacteria bacterium | reverse complement strand
GTGCTAATATATATGCAATTAATCACTTGTACAGACGAAACCAAAAATTATTTGAGAGAAGAAGATGTTCACTCAAAATAGGCAGGTGCTGTTCTGTACAAAAAAATAAAGAGGATTATGTAATGAAACAGATTACGTGTATAGTTGCAATTGTGTTTCTGTCAACGTGCCTTATCCCCGGCGTTTTCGCGCAAACATTGATGAGCGATGAATTCGTTGGCAGTGGTCAAGACCTTCAATCCTTCTGGCAAGTCAAGGATGGCGACAAAAGCCCGTGGGAACTGAAAGGCGGTATGCTCTCTGCTGAGGCAGGTTTCGATCAAAATGTGTGGGGGGATGATACCAGCACACGTTTCTATCAGATCACCGATCAAGCGCAATTTGACATCGAAACGGCAATGACGGTCGATTATGGGGATGCTTGCACTGTTGCCGGCATCATCGTGTATTCTGCGACAACAAAGGATCACCAGGACCGTGATGGTCAGTGGGTGACACTGAAGTTGTGGGGACGCGGTGCCGCGCAAGGCAACAATGCCGTGCTCCAATACCAACGCCGTCAAAATGACGATGCCGCTTTGGGATATGTCGGTACACAACCCGACTACAATCCAGATCAAGGTGTCATTCCGGTTGAATTGCGGGTCAAGCGCGATGGCGATGAATATGAGTCTTGGTTCAAGCCGAATGCAGAAGGCGATTGGATCTCTGTCGGGACAGTGACCAACGAACTCGCGGATCCGCTTGAAGTTGGCATTTATGTCGGTATCTGTGAAGGCGCGACTGATGCTGGTAGGATGACGGTCACGTTTGACTATTTCCGGGAAGCCTCAAGCCCCGCAACGCCCGTTGATCCGCGCGATCGGCTTGCAGTCACGTGGGGTGAATTGAAAAAGCAGTAGCAGCGAACGTTGCTCGTAATTTTTCTAAATCGCTGGCGGCTTCCTATGTCGCCAGCATTTTTAGGGAGACGAAAGTTGAAAATAGCAACTATTTTATTTTTTATCGGTGTTGTTATGGTTTTGGGCGTTTTCTCTGCTGAAGCAGCACCTTCTCTCGGCGATCCATTCGATGGAAACGCCTTGCAAAATCCGAATTGGAAGTGGAAAACTTCTGACGAAGCAGGTGTTGAACCCAAAGATTGGGATATGGGTAAAACGAAAGCCGGATGGCTTCATGTCACCGGTGAACTGAATCGCAATCTCTGGCCCTCGGACACAACGAACCGACTCTATCAGGAGCATGAAGGTGATTTTGATGTAGAGACGCATCTCTACATGGATTATGAAGATGCTTGCGTGGTTGCAGGGATCGCTGCCTACTCGCCAACAACGAAAGACCGGCAAGGCCGCGATGGCGAATGGGTGACGATTAAACTCTGGGGACGCGGACCCGCAAACGGCAATAATGCCGTTATCCAGTACCAAAAACGGCAGTTTGATGGTGGTGAAGGATTGGCCGGCACGGTTCCCAATTTCCAAGACCCCGCAGGCGAAATGGATATTTACATGCGACTCCGCCGTGAGGGGGATGCCTTCACAGCGTGGTGGAAACGGAAAGCCAACGACAAATGGATCGACATCGGCGAAACCGAACAGGAGTTTGATGAGCCGCTTGAGGTCGGCATTTACGTCGGTATCTGTGACAGCAAGGGCAAGCAAATTGCGCAGTATGAGTACTTTGAAGACCTTCTCGTGCCATTTGATGTCTCGCCGCGTGCGAAATTGCCAATCGCTTGGGGCGACCTAAAACGCCGGCATAGCGTGCCGGGCCCTCGTTAGCTATGGCTCCATTCTATAAAGGGGCAGGAATCGGTACCCATTGGCATGTCCACGATTCACGACGCGTAGGCTTTACAGCGAGGTCGCCTGTGACTTATCCGGAAACTGAGGCACTCATAGAGCATATTGCAACAGGTACTGACAATAGTCCTTACATTTCGTTGACTCGCTCTTATGCAGTTGCGTGGGATTATGCCATGAATGGTACTGAAATACCTACATCAACCAACCCAGGCTACGTTTATGAGATAGAGATTGATATTCCGGTACCGTCGGACCTCAAAATTCTTGATCCGATTAAAGAAGTCGCGTTGAGTTTACCAATGGCTGACTCCGAAAGTGAGTATCCTTTTTACCAGCACAATGGACTTCCAAATTTCTTACTCGGAGTCGTTAGTCCCAGCGATATGTTGCATTTTCAGATAGGCAGAGAGCTTCAACCACCGGGGCCAGGTGTGCCTTGCGCTCCTAATCTCACATCTCAGTTAGAAGCGCTTGTGAAAGCCCTACGAGATGCTGAGATTCTCGCGTGCGGTCACATACCTGCCCATTGTGTCAACAACCGTTTTGATGTGGAGTTTTCCGGTATGGATTTACATTTTTCAGAGGAGGGGTTACAATGAGCACGTATGAAATGCGCGTCATTGATTTGAAGGGGCTGTCGGTCAATAATTTCATTGAATTCTTGCGTATGGAAATACTTAATGTGCATGGATATGGACCTACCTTTTTCGGACGCGTTCGGTACGCTCTCAATGGTGTTGAACAAGAAGAAGGATTGCCCATGGATCTGAGCAAAGGAATTTTCATTGCGACTCTTAGGGATGACCAATTAGGAGTCATTCCGCGCGAGAAATTGGAAAAAACTTTGCAAAAGGCATCCGGAGAGATTATTGATATTGTTCGGAAAGCCCTAAGTAGGAAGGCGTTTTTGCTTAATGATGATTATATAGGACATGATGACGACTGTTCTGTGGGGGAATTGGGCGAAATTTCTGAAAGCATTTTTGAGAATATCTTAGAAGATTACCCTTATCTGGAATATGATAAATCCTTTGCTAAACCGCCCGATGTTTTGAAGTGCCGTGTTACCAAGCCCAAAAGTCCACGGGATGTAGAAGATATTTTTCAAATATTCGATAGATTACGCATCGCCACCGGCGAAAGTTATATAGTAACATACGGTGGATCCTCTAGCACTGGCGACAATCTTGATGAAGTCTGGACCAGATTTTCTTTAAGGAAATTTGATTCTCAAAAAGTTAAGTCCAAATGAAACGCGTCTGCTTTACAATCGTCGTATTCATCCTCGCCATCCATAACAACTCTGCTGTTTCCGAAGTTAACAGTGCCGCTCAGCAGGTCCTCGCCACTATTGAATGGGTCGCTATCCCCGAAGGTGAGTTCCTGATGGGTTCAACACCCGAAGAGGCAAACGCCGCGTATGAGGACGCAAAATTGCGCAGCTCCATGCTTGAGCAGCACACCTTTGATGCCGAACTACCACAACATCAGGTCTACCTGAATGCCTACGAAATCACGCGGTATGAGATTACGAACGCGCAATATCGCGCCTTCATTGAGGCAACGAACCGCCCTACACCCCGCGGACACAACGGCGAAAAAACGTGGGAAGATGAGACACTCAACGGCGACACGCAACCCGTTGTCGGCGTGACATGGTTTGATGCCCAAGCGTTCGCGGAGTGGATGGGTGGAAGCCTACCGACTGAAGCGCAGTGGGAGCGCGCAGCACGCGGCACTGAGGCGCGCATATATCCGTGGGGTGACACACCCCCGAAAGCGCGTCAGCATGCCAACTTCGCACGCCGCTACAATCGTCCGATACCAGTAGGTCAGTTTCCGAAAGGCGAGTCGCCGGACGGCATCGCGGATCTCGCTGGGAACGTGTGGGAATGGTGCCTTGATGAATACAGTCCGGCAGCCTATCAGCGGAACGGGAAAGGCGTGCCACGCAATCCGATCAATCTCCGTTTCCGCGATGTACTTCGTTCAAGGGTTATTCGAGGGGGCGCGTGGGATGTCGGCAGCGCGTTTCTCCGTTCAAGTCTGCGGTTCAAATTTTATCCTCTGGATTCAACACATACGATTGGGTTTCGGGTGGTTCGTCCGCGCCCAGAAATCAAAAACTAACCTACCTATCACTATGTTCCAACGAAAACACTCTCTGTTCCGTCTGTTGGCACCGTTTCTTCTCTGCATATTTCCACTGCTCGGTAGTGCTGAACCTTATTTCCGAGATGTAACCACTGCTATGGGACTTGACTTCAAGCATATCAACGGTTTTTCTGCCGAGCGCAGACTCGTTGAAACGATGGGCAGCGGCGGCGCGCTCTTTGACTTTGATAACGACGAAGACCTGGATCTCTACCTCGTTCAAGGCAATGCGCTTTCTCCATCAGCAGAATCACTACCCCAAAACAGGCTCTATCGAAACGATGGCGGTGTGTATGTTGACATCACAGCATCGGCAAACGTCGGTGATACAGGTTACGGACTCGGTGCTGTCGCTGCGGATTACAATTCTGATGGGTACCGCGACCTATACGTAACGAACCTCGGGAAAAATGTGCTTTATCGCAACAACGGCGATGGCACGTTTACTGATGTAACCGAGCAGGCACAGGTCGGTTGTCCGCTGCTGAGCGCGAGTGCCGCGTTCGCTGATATTGATAGGGATGGGGATTTGGATCTCTATGTTTGCAATTACGTTGAATACGCGCTTGAAACCGATATTCCGTGCTATTACAAGAACACTTTGCGCATCTACTGCGGTCCGAATGAGTATCACGGCATCGCTGATGTGCTTTACCGTAATAACGGCGATGGGACGTTTACAGATATTACGGAATCCGCCGGTGTCTATGAGCCGACGACACGCGGGTTAGGCGTTGTCTTTACAGATGTGAATAGCGATGGATGGTTGGACATCTACGTTGCCAACGATATGTCTCCGAATACGCTTTTTATGAATCAAGGGGACGGAACTTTTCGCGAAGAAGGTGTCCTCCGCGGCGTTGCCTACAACGGCGATGGTTTGGCAAACGGTTCTATGGGGATAGACGCGGCGGACTATGATAACGACGGTGATATTGACTTGTGGGTGTCGAATTTCTCATTGGAGGCGAACTGTCTCATGCAGAACGATGGCGACGGCTATTTCGAGGATGTGACGTTCGACACAAATCTCGCTGATCCATCTTTCTATTCACTCGGCTTCGGCACCCGTTTCATTGATTTCGATAACGACGGCTGGTTAGATATACTCGTCGGAAATGGGCACATCTGGGACAACGTCAAACAGATTGACGCGAAAATGAGCTACGCGCAACCTGTGCAACTTTTTCACAACCGAGGGGGTACCTCAGAGGACGGTGTCGTCTTCACTGAGATTACCGCTGAAGCGGGTTTGGATGAAACGCCTTATGTGGTGCGCGGCATGCTCTTCGGGGATATAGATATGGATGGTGATGTGGATGTTGTGCTGTGTCAGTCCAACCGTCCGGCGGTCATCTTGAGCAACGCGATCGGGAATGCGAACGCGTGGCTAACGGTGAAATTGGTAGGCGCAGATGGCAACACTGATGCGATTGGTGCGCGAGTTCAATTAGTGGCAGGTGGGACGACGTTGCTCCGGGAGATTACTTGTGGGGCAAGTTATCTGTCAGGTAATGACCTCCGCCTCTTCTTCGGGTTGGGCAAGGTCTCACGCGTAGATAGTCTCAATATTCGCTGGCACAATGGCGAGGTGCAGCAATTCGATTTAGGTAGAATGCCGATTCGGCGTTTCATAACCGTTCGGTATTGACACGTTTCCTTTTTTCGTGTTATAGTGAAAATCATGAAGGTCGTTGAAGAGAGAAAAGCGTGGATTCACACGCATTTTGTTGTTGATAGTTTTTACATCACGGCGCAGGAATGTCGGCAGATTTCTATCAGCGTCGAACCGGAACTGATGCAATTGGGACTCCAGTATGGGCTGACGTATAACATTGCGCCATCAAAGCATCGCGCCATTATCATTCTTGAATGTGTGCCGTTCGATTCAGTCAAAGCGGTCATCAAACAATTGATCGATGACGTGATTAAAGATTTTCCGGTCCGGGTCCCTGAACAGCGGAACGTTGTTAGGAATATCACCGTTGCTGATCCAGAGAGCAGTGAGCCGGGGAGTTCAGAACCATCTCAAAAATTTTCTTGATAAGATTTTCAAATTAACGAGCGATTAGCGATCGTTGCCAGGAGAAGGAGCCAGTTATGCGGATTACTCTAACGACTTTTTGTCTCATTTTATTCCTTTTTTCAACCGTTGCCAATGCCAAAATCGTTTTTGGATCTAAACGCGATGGGGCCTCTGGCATCTACGTCATGAACGACGATGGTAGTCATATAAGGCTACTGACCGATAAACCGGTGTTTTATCATCCACATCATCCGCGGTGGTCGCCGGATGGAACGCAAATTATATTTCGGATGCCAGTGAATTTATCAGAAAATAATGAGTATCATCTTTTCCTGATGAATGCCAGCGGGACAAACGTACGTTCTCTCATTAAACCACAATTCGGAATAAATGGCGAACCTTCATTTTCAGCGGATGGGAAGCGGATTCTTTTTACAACGGATACATTCAAAAAACGCGGCACGAACATATTGAACTTAGAGAGTGGTGAAGTTATTCAACTTCCCGACATCGTCGCTAACGCGTCTGATTGGTCGCCGGATGGTAGACAGATTGTTTTCGCAAGTACCTCATTCTCGATTGCTGGTGGTGCTGGTAGCGATATCTGGATTATGGATGCGGATGGCCGAAACCCCCGGAAACTGTTGCCACCGCCAGCTGTTGAAGGGAGGATCGTTGATCGTAGTAGCCCCAGGTGGTCGCCGGATGGGAAACAGATACTGTATGCGGAGACCGAGTATACATTTGAGCCGAGAGGTATTTTTGAATTCCTTATTCTCAAGGCGAATCGCTATCTCATTTGTGATCAGAACGGTGAACATATACTTCAGTTGAGCATCTCGAAGAAGTGGAAATCCAGAGATATTGATTGGATGGATAACGGTGAATCCGTACTTTTGAGTGCGGCAGAACTTAAGCTAAACAGGGTTATGTTAAGCAATAACGCCCAGTATAATATCTATAAGTATCATATTGCAACAAAGAAAACAACCCAATTGACGGAGCACCCCGGAGGTGATTGGAAGGTCAATTGGGTTAGTGGTTATACGTTGCCGGTCTCTCCAACAGGTAAGATGCCAACACAATGGGGTCAGGTCAAAGAAGGTGCTCCGACCCCAAGTGATGAATAAAGAACACGGAATATCAATGTCCAAGTCCGGGGGCAGTGAGGATTTCTGTTCCGACAGTGCCGTCGGTGATGTTGAAAATTGATGGAAATTCGTCGCACCAACCGTCGTTGGCACTCGGACAGAATTGGCGTGAGTTCCCTTCAATAGCCGTTACGCCGGGGATACGCGCAGCGAGTCCGGCGGAGTGTAAGAACGATGCCCCCGGACACGTCAGGTCCTGGACCGCGAGGAACATACCGTATGCTGCGGCAGCGGCACCCATCAACAACGCCTGAGACTGCCCTTTGCACGCCTTGAGCGCGACACCGGAATACCCTTGCTCACGTGCCAATAGGAAGGTCTCGAAGTCGGTTAGCGATTCATCGATCACCACGGGTTTTATTTTTGCGGCTTTGTGCATCTTATTTTCAGGGTGTGCCTTCAAATCTCGATCTGTCGGTTGCTCGATATAAGCAAGGCGTTGGAAGGCGTTACTGTCTGCCGCTTGAATCTGGTTGAGAAATTCCAATAGATATTCAACATCTTGACAGGTTTCGTTAAAATCAGCGGAGTAGTGCCAAGTCTCAACGCCACGTTTTGCCTGCGTTTCCGCGGTGACTTTATCAATCGCGAGGACGCGCGCGACATCCCAATCCAAGTCGTCGCCGTTGAGTTTAATTTTCAGGTGCGTCAATCCGTCAGCGGCGATCCATTCAGGCAACGTCTCCGGTAGACCGTCATTGAGGCGTTCTGCGATATCGGCATCGGTGAGCGGATCCAGTGCGCCGATGAGATGATAGAGGGGCATGTTAGGTTTCGGTTGGCGTGAAGTGTATTGGTCGAGATATTTTCCGGCGAACCGTTCGTTCACACTTTTGTCAAGCAAGTTTTGGTTTGCAAGCGGCACCAAAAAATGTGATATATCCGCCTGAATGAAGTCCTCACCTAAGCCGTTGTAACTATTGATACCGTTTGCTTTTCCGAACGCATCGTGGATTGCGGCATCGATGGGACTCGTTGTAACGACGGTGCAAAGTTTCGGCATCGGCGATGCGAGTTGCATGGCGTGAGACAGTTCGTCCGCAATGCGTAAAAATTCGGGTTCAAGTACTTCGGAGAGTTCGAGTGGATGCGCGCAGAGCGTGCAATCTCGTGTCGTCGTTACCGCTAATTCGGCAAGTTTTTTCATCGCCGCGAGGCTCTGATCGAAAGGCGCGTAGCGTGGCGGAAATGCCCAGACGTTACCGAGCGGCATGGAGCCTTTACCTTCTGCCGCTTTGCCGTCGCGCGTCTGAACTTGCATGCGGACGTTGAAGAGAACGCAGTGATCTGTCGGTACGCCACCGAACTTGAGCGGGGTTCGGTATTGGTGTTCTTCAAAGTCATAATGAACGTCAAGGATGCGGATATCCGTAGGTTTTGGCATAATGTCCTCATTGCAATGTGTTTTCTTGCATAGTGCTTTATCAAGTTTGAGCTTTAGGGTGGGTTCGTAGTGGTGCGATTTATCGCACATTCGTAAGTCAACAACGGGAGAACCATGAATGGTTTCCCTACTACGAACCTGACGTGTCTTTAATTTGAAAATGGACAAATCAATAGTAACCGATTTGTCACGGCACGTCAAGCAATTTATCTTTCGGTAGAAATGACCTCACTAAATAATTAAACGGAGATTACTTTCAATGACACATAACGCAAAGGTTCAAAAACTCACCTCACTTCTCGATCAACATCAAACATATCGGGATACCTGTCTCAATCTCATTGCTTCGGAGAACACGCCTTCGCCGTTAGTAGAAGAACTGTTTGACGAGCGGTTGGCGCGGCGGTATGGGAATTATTCTGGCGTTGACATTTACCAACGGAATTACAAGGGCAACCGCTATATTGCTGAGATAGAAGCATATACGCAGGCATTAGCGAAGGAACTTTTCGGCGCAGCGCACATCGATTTCCGACCGTTATCAGGGAACATCGCGGGGATTGCAACAACGTTTGCATTGGCGAAGCCCGGCGATACGGCGTTAGAGGTCCATAACGGACACCACTATGCCGAGAAACTATTCTCCTCGCCGCTCAAAATAGAACTCCGATCCATTCCGATTCCGTGGGACGGACGGCGTTCAAACATTGACCTTGATGCAACGCTTGAACTGATTGCAAAACATAAACCCAGCATCGTCAACGTCGGTTCTGGTGTGTTTCTCTTTCCGCAACCCGTACGCGAGTTGAAAGCAGCGATGCGCCAAGCGAATCCAGATGCTTACCTCATCTACGATGCATCACACGTCATTGGACTCATAGCGGGTCAACGGTTTCAATCGCCTTTTGAGGAAGGTGCGGATGTCATCATCTCCAGCACACATAAGACACTTGCGGGACCGCAGGGTGGGATGGTTTTGATGAACGATGCATCTATTGCTGAGCGGGTTGCGAGGGGTGTCTATCCGTTGTTAATGAGCAATCACCATTTGAATCGACTTCCAGCGTTAGCAGGAACGTTTATAGAGTGGATGGCATGCGGTGAGGCACAAGCAGATGCGATTGTTGCGAATGCGAAAGCACTCGGTCAAGCGTTAGCTGAACGCGGTGTCCCGATGCTCGGTGCCGATTTCGGTTTCACGGAGTCGCATACCTTGATATTGATTGTAGATAAGTATGGAGAAGGCAGCGCGCTCGCAAACCATCTCGAAGCGTGTCATATTATTACGGGGGCAGCAGGATTATCGCCGGAAGTCGGGACATCTGGATTGCGGATCGGTGTTCAAGAAGTCACCCGATGGGGCATGACCCCGGCGGATGCACCAGACATTGCGGAATGTATCGTCTCAGCACTCTCTGGCGGGACACCTGAAGCACTCAAACCGAAGGTTGCAGAAGTCGCACGTCGTTTCAATACAATCCGATTCACCCTTGATTGATTGAAAAGAGGAAGGGCGTGTGTAGTGGGTCGGTGCGTGTTCGCCAAGATATGTAAACAAAGTGGTTCGCGTGTGTGGATTGGTAATCGTTTTAGAAATTTGGGGAAATACAAGTTTCTATGTTGTTAGGATTTCCCTCTTTTCAATATTAATCTTTGTCTCTTCGTCAGAGGTAATAATGTATAGTTTGTTGTTTACACTATAGCGGAGTGCTAAGGATGTCTTGGTTGGAAAGAAGAGCAGCAAGAGGTCAGCAAACTGCAAATGTGGAGCAATTTGCTGGGCGCCTGGGCCGCAAGTCCGGATTGTTAAAAATGTCTCTCTAAGCGCAATACCTTCGCCAAAATTGATTGATTAAATAGGGTAAATATCCTAAAGTTATAGGTGAAACAAACCAAACTTAGAAAGGATGTTTACCCATGTCAGAGATTATATCACTATTTACTGTTTTCAGTCCACA
>VXZK01000056.1 GCA_009845545.1 Candidatus Poribacteria bacterium | reverse complement strand
TAACGACTTGTGCTAAATAACTATTTGTAAACTATTGATTCACATAAGTATAACGGTTTGTGTGAGTTGTTTTTGTTCCATCCTTATGCTATCCTATAAGTCAGCAAACACAAGGAGGCATAAGGATGGATTTACAGTATACTTTACAACGCTTTGCTTTACAACTGAAAAATCAACCTTGCACGCTCAAGAGAGTTGCCCGGGTGTTTCAAAAGATCATGAGAACACTTTATGATACCCACTTTCCCAATGCTGAGGCACGCCGTCCGGGACGTAACCCCGATTGCCAAGATGCTGATATTCTCAGAGTCGGGTGGCTGCTTGAATACATCGGTGAAGACAGCGAGAACTCAGGGTATAGACGCATCAAAGCGGAACTGAAAAGTGTTTTTCCGTCTTTACCGGAACGGTCTCGTTTCAATTGTCGGCGAAGAAACCTTTCAACAGCGAGTGAAGTCATCCGTCGGGCATTGACCGACTACTTACCGAAAACAGATGTCTTCATCGTTGATTCTTTTCCGATCCCTATCTGTGATTTCAAACGGGTTTCCAATGCTTCAAAGTCTGATTTTAAGTGGGCGGATAGCACCGGCACTCTCACCACTTATGGACACTGTACCACGAAAAACCTTGGCACATTTTTCGGTTTTCGCGGCACACTGATAACAACAGCGATAGGTGTTCCGGTTGACTTCGCCATCGCCTCAGCGAATATAGATGACCGGGACGTGCTCCCCTATCTTCTTGAACGGGGTGAGTATCCGATTCTTCTCGGCGATAAAGGCTATATTTCTCAGCAACTACAGGCAGACCTGGTGGCAACTGAAGGCACGGTCTTATTACCGACCCTGAGAAGCAATCAAAAGCAACAGTATCCTGAGAGGTTTCGCAAACTTCAGGTGCGGATGCGCCGTCGCATTGAGATGACCATCGGTCAGCTCACAGATCAGTTTCATGTTTCTCGTGTGCGTGCGTTGAAGCATTTGGGGTTGCGGACGCGTATAAGCAATAAATTCGGCAGTTGTGTTCTCGGTGTTTTCGTCAATCAATGCCTCGGACGCCCCTTGATGAAACTCAAAGACCTCGTTCTCGCATAAGCAAACATCTATGCTTACAACATTAATTAGCACAAGTCGTTATGGAATTTGCAGAACGACACCGGGAGAACACTCAACGGACACAGCCATACAAGCACAGAGACCCGCTCTTTTTACAAAAAGGAGACCCCTCCATGAAATTATATTTCATCCTTATTCTAACACTACTTACTTTTTTAATCTTAGCACTTTTACAGAACGGTTTCGCGCAAGAACCGTTGCTTCTTAATCATGGTGGTGGTGTGCGGACAGTCGAATTCTCTCCTGTAGATGCTTCGCTTGTTGCCAGTGCAGGTGAGGAACACACGATAAAGTTATGGAATTTAGCTGATAACACTGTGAGAACACTTATAGGGCATACCGGGCGAGTCAATTCAATAGCATTTTCCCCAAATGGAGAGTTGCTTGCGAGTGTGAGTGATGATGCAACAATCAGGTTGTGGAGTGTCCACAATCAACAAAACATCGTAACACTTCTGGGTGAAACATGGTATCGAATTGTATTCTCTCCAGATGGGCAGACCTTTGCTACAAGTGGAAGGCATATAAAATTATGGAAAACCGTTAATCGGACAGAGATAACGACTCTTCAACACAATCAATATGTCCAGACAATTGCCTTTTCATCAGATGGTCAACTTCTGGCTGCTGGCGATGGATCAGGAGAGGGCCCTGGCACCGTGAAGGTTTGGAACGTTCAAGAACGGAGCATCATCGCTACGCTTGATGGAGATCCAAAAGATATCAAAACCGTCGTATTTTCGCCAGATGACCGTTACTTGGCGAGTTCGGGATGGGATGGACAACTCAAGATATGGAATACCTCTAATTGGACACTTATTGGCACGATTCCACACACAGGATACTATGATATTGACTTTTCCCCTGATGGAAATATAATCGTTAGCACAAATGATGGGTATGTAAGTCTCTGGTGGGTTGAGGACGGAACAAAAGTTGCCGAGTTGCGAGGTCCTACAGGTTGGATGCATCCTGTTGACTTTTCGCACGATGGCACTTCCCTTGCTGTTGGTGCTGAAGATGGAAGAGTCCGAATCTGGCATATTGATACCTCGCTTGCTGGTGATGGGAGGGGTGGAGTCCGGATATTGCACATTGACACTTATTTGTCACAGGTACCAGATGCGAATTCGGCAAATAGTTTTAATATCCCTGAACCTGTTCCACCCCCGCCTATTGTTCGAGACTTTTTTGAACTCGATCCATTTTATAAGCAGTATATTGATGTCAGCGGTTTGCCTGTCATAGCATCGGCACAAGTCAACCCTTATGCCCTAAAGGAAGCAGCATGGCTTATCACAAAGATGATCGGACACCGTCCGGAGGTACTACAGTCCATGGTCGGAAACAAAGCCCGT
Source organism: Candidatus Poribacteria bacterium (assembly GCA_009845545.1). GTDB lineage: Bacteria > Poribacteria > WGA-4E > WGA-4E > WGA-3G > WGA-3G. The sequence goes on along the minus strand of VXZK01000056.1, from coordinate 8,060 downwards.
TTTTCTGTGATAGCACATACCGAAATCATAACAGAGATTCCCGAGTATCACAGCGATCCGCGTCCCGGTTTTCTGGTGTTCCGGGAACGTGGTTGGGGTGGCACGGAAGGCGCAACAGTGACTTCTTCTGAAGAGAACATTCTTAATTATCCAGGAGACTTCTCCGGTGGAAGATATAATATCCTAATTCACGAGTTTGCGCACGGTATACACATCCTCGGATTAAGTGCCCTTGATCCGACATTTGATGAGAGGCTTCGGATAACGTATGAAGCAGCAATGAAAAAAGGATTGTGGAAGGGCACGTATGCTTCTGTAGATAGAAGAGAATATTGGGCTGAAGGCACACAAGCTTGGTTTTATCCTAATGGAGCAGGTAGTTTCGCTCGCTTCGGCAATACCCGGCAAGCGTTGAAAACGTATGATCCTGATCTCGCTGCATTGCTAATTGAAATCTATGGCGATAGTGAATGGCGAAACACACCTATATTAACACGAACCGACCTGCCGCACCTTCAGGGGTTCAATCCGCAGGATTCTCCCACCTTTGCAGGATTCCCAGAATTAGCAGCACTGTTTCAAGAATTGAGAGATCCAAACAGCGATGGTGGTGGCGAGTGGGTAAACTTGAAACCGTATCACCCAGATAAGCTTTCAAGTCTTACTGAATCAAATGTTCTGGGTGATACTACTGCGGCCATCTTTGTGAACTTATCCAAAGTCGATATTTTGCTGTATAGTGTTGATCCTAATGGCACAGGAGAATACTATTGGACAAGGGCTCGCCCTGGTTCCATCAGAGATACACCTACTAACATAAATAGGATATGGCTCGTCAAAGACACCAGTGGCAGAGAACTTGTTGCGTTTCGCACCGAGGAAAAAATAGGACGTGCACTTATTAGAAGCAGTGAACCGGTACCGGTTACTCTGTCCCACTTCCGAGCAGAACAGACCGATGCCGGTGTGCTCATCAAATGGATGACCGAATCCGAATTGGACAACGCTGGTTTCTACATTTATCGTAGTGAAGCAAAGGACAGCGAGTTCAAAGTCGTCAATCCCACACTTATTCAAGGCGCAGGCACGACGAGTGAACGCCATACCTACACGTGGACAGATACCACCGCGAAACCAAATACCGTCTACTATTATCGGATAGAAGATGTCTCGCACGCGGGTATTCGGAAGCAATTATCTACGGTTCGGATGAGAGGGCTTGTGTCCGCGAGCGGCAAACTTACTACGATATGGGCGGATTTGAAGACGCAGGACTGATTTGCTGTAAATGATAAAAAATCTTGATTTTTTCTATAAAGGCAAGTATAATACTTGTATGCCGTACGATTGGAGGCAACCATGAAAGAATCACCTTCACCACAAGCCGTGTGGAATTCGCGAAGCAGCTCGGCGTAACAATAAGACGGTGCTGCGTGATTTTTAAAGCCGTCAGGTTGTGGAGGAAGCAATGAACAATGATACAATAACAACTAAAGAGATGTTTGAGTTACTGCGTTCTGATATAAAAAATCAGTCTTCAAAACTCAAGGCACAGATCACGGAACTCAAAGCACAGATCGCCGATGTTCGGTCTGATATGAAGGATCAGTCTTCGGAACTCAAGGCTGAGATTGCCGATGTCCGATCTGACATTCAGTCCTTAGATGATAGACTTCGGAACGTTGAAACCGCTGTAGCAGGGACGACAGCTGTCGCGATGTACAAGAAAACATTGATTGACTGGTTATTTCGTATTGCAGCCGCAGTCGGGGTCGGCGGTGCGATCAAGGCATTTTTGTCTTGAGCCACCGTCCGTTAGCGTACGGTTCTATTCCAACAGATAAACATGAATCGTCCTGTCTTTTGCACGTGAGAAGGCAGGGAACGTTTTTACAAGATGTCCGCGTTGGCGAATCCAACTGCGGACATTTTCATTTGCATCGAAGACATTAAAACTCGCCACGTCCACAACAAACCATAACCGATCTCTCCCCGAATTTTCCCACGCTTCTTCAAACGCTTCAGGATTGTCTAATAACCCACCGATGTAGATAGGCGTTAATTCTGGAAGGTAACGTCTACCCATCTCAGGTTCCGAAAGTACCACTTGATCGGCGGGTTGTTTCTCCGTTTGGATGGATCCAAACGCCTCTCGCCATTTTGGTCGCCCACCATTTTCGATTTTAAAGTAGAGATAATCCTGCGAAAGTAGCGTCACTACCAACACACATGGTACAAGTATACCGATGATGCTGCCAGATTTTTCTGCTATCACTTTCCACAGCTGTTCACACGCAACTGCAGCGAAAATGAAATAGGCAGCCGTTGTCCAAAATAGATAGTAACCCGCGACGTTTTGGAACTGTGATGCTACCAAGAAAAATGCTAAGGGGATACCCGCATAACAGAGTAAAAAACGTGTGGATTTGTTGAAACGTGTCACAACAAACCCGAAGAAAGCAGCAACGGCAATAGGGACACTCACACCTTCGACGAGCGTTAGCACAATATAGAGCGGACTGCGTTGCCATTCGTTGCGTCCCCAGCCGGAGAAAAGATAGCCACGGACTTCTGGAAGTGCCAACGCTAACACTGGCATCGCAAACGGGATGAAAAAGATGACCAAATTGATCCAGCGTTTCCTGTTCGAATTTTCTAATAAACAGATTATTGCATAGACGCCTAACGCTGGAACGATCACAACAGATAGCGTGTGCGACAGTATGAGCCAGAGACAGCAGGCAAATGCTGCAATTGTCAAAAGTGTCGAATCGCGTTCGAGAGATAGATAGAAAAACCACGCTGTCAGAACCGCAAACAGAAAGGTAAAGACCGGGTAACGCGCGTTCTGTGCCCAAAACAGGTGCCAACTTGAACATGCCACGAACGCGCTACTGAGCAGACCGACCTGCCAATTGAAAAGTGTCCGTCCTAACCCAAAGACTGCAAGAATTGATGCGATCCCCACAAGGCACGGAATTAAACGACTGCCCCATTCGCTATGCCCCGCAAGGGCCATTGATAATTTCACCGCGAGGTAAGGAATAGGGTTCGGAATAGACTGCCAATTGTTAAGCGAGAGGCTTTGCGCATCTCTGACTGTAAAGACTTCATCGATCCAGAAACTCCAGTGTCCCAAGTTCCAAAAGCGGAGTGCTATTCCAAATATCGCAACGACACTTAAAAGCACGATTTGCATCTTTTTTGGGCAATGTTTTGTTGAAAATTTCAGCATTTTTTTTACGAGTTATCGGTTATCCGTTATCCGTTATCAGTTTTAAGAGTTTGCCTCACGACGAGCGTTATCCGTTATCTATTATCGGTTAAACCCTTGTAATGCTTACATTATTGACAACTGAAAATAAGTGAAGCGAATGGTCTAACGGCTCTCATTGTGAGGTAAACTGTTAATTGGCACGCGTTTTGCTTTTAAGGAAATAGGTGCGAAGTAAGCACTGGTGAAAGTCTGTCGTTTGCAGGCGAAATCACTATATCACAAATTGATGCCAGCGTCAAGTGACCCTTTCTCAATAAAAGCTTCAGAATGGCATTGTTGCACCGTGAGTGTATGTTGCTCAAATTTACATAATCCTATAGGCGCGTTTTGGGCGCACATATTAACAGGGTCTAATCCCTAACCTGATTTTGACAGGGGGCTCCATAGTCAATAACGTATGGGGCAGAAAAAATCGGAGTAAAACTCCAAGAGGTAAAGAATGAAAACGTATACATTTTGGTTAGTTCGTTTGTTAGTAATGGTCTGTGTTTTCGCAGTGGGCAGTGTCCCCATCGTCTACGCAGATGCCCACGAAATAGGTGAAGAGATGGCAGAAGAAGAGGCATCAGGTGCTTCCGGGTGGTTCCGAACGGATACAGATAGTTTGGGAACACAGATTTGGGTTGGCGCGAGTCATTCGCCAAGTTTCCTCGGCGGGCTCTCCCTGGATACCGATATTTATGTCGTTGGTACATTTGGTGAATTGGACATTGGGCTTGGCATTCCGGTCGTTGATAGCGATTCACTCTCCCTGAGTTTCCTTCCGATGTTCGGTATAGGGTTTGACTATGCAGCGGCGAATGGCCCCTCTTCTTTGATTGCCCCGCAGCTGTTCACCTATCTCACCGCGGGTTCCATCTATTTTGAATCGTGGATCCAAGGGTTCTTCAATTCTCCTTTCGATTATGGCGACGATTCAATCTATACACGAGACTTTATCCTTTACTCGGTCAATGATACGCTCGCTATCGGTCCCCAAGTAGAAGTAACCATCGGGGTAGGCGATGAAGGCGGACTCAGCAGTATGGTTGTTGGGGGGCGGGCAAATGTCGGCTACGGCGAAAATAACACGCTCGGGGTCTTTGTCGGATTTGAAACCCAAAAGGGCGACGATGAAACAGGGCTTACTGGTAGAATGACGTTCGTCCGCACTTGGTAAAGATGGAAACTATCAGTTGTTAGTTACAAGTTATTGGTAACAAGAGATGTTGATGTATCAATCACTCTTCACTGACGACTGACAACTGATAACTGACTGCTGTTCTACAAGGAGATATTCCAAATGAAGAGAAAGGTTATCATAACAGTTTTTGTGCTCACCTGCCTCCTGAGCTTGAACGTTTTTGCCCTAAATGGAGCTGTTGAGGGTGAGAAGGTTTCGGACGCGAAGTATATGGCAGATACATTGTGGGTACTCGTCGCTGCATTTCTCGTTTTCTTTATGCAAGCAGGGTTCGCTATGGTAGAATCCGGATTCACACGTGCTAAGAACGCCGTCAACATTCTCATGAAAAACTTGATGGACTTCTCAATGGGGTCAATCGCTTATTGGGCAATCGGCTTTGCCATCATGTTTGGTACCGGTAGCGCATTCATGGGAACAAGTGGATGGTTTGTTCCAGCGGACTCCACAGCGTTTGCTTCATTAGAGTGGAGTTCAGTACCGACGCACGCTGCATGGCTCTTCCAGCTCGTATTCGCCGCTACCGCCGCAACGATTGTCTCTGGCGCGATGGCGGAACGGACACAGTTCAAAAGTTATCTGATTTATAGTGTCTTCATCACCGGTATCATCTATCCGATCGTTGGACACTGGATTTGGGGTGGCGGTTGGTTGGCAAATTTCGGCGCAGGGATGCTTGATTTTGCCGGTTCAACGGTCGTTCACTCAACAGGCGGTTGGCTTGCACTCACGGGTGCCATTGTCTTAGGCCCCCGACTTGGTAAATATGATAGCGACGGGAAACCGAGACCGATTGCCGGGCACAACCTTCCGCTCGCCGCACTCGGTGTCTTTATCTTGTGGCTCGGTTGGTTCGGGTTTAACCCCGGTAGCCAGATGGGGGCTGATGCAGCAGACATCTCTCTGATCGCCGTAACGACAAACATCGCCGCTGCCGCAGGTGCTATCACCGCGATGATCACAGCATGGATGTTCCTCGGGAAACCCGATGCCGGTATGTCACTCAACGGCGCACTCGCCGGCTTGGTCGCGATTACTGCAGGTTGTGCTTTTGTCAGTCCAGTATCCGCCGCTATAATCGGCGCACTCGGTGGCATTGTAGTCGTCCTTAGTGTCCTGCTGTTAGAACGTTTGAAAATTGACGATCCGGTCGGTGCTATCTCTGTTCACGGGACGTGTGGCGCATTAGGCACAATCCTTCTTGGATTCTTCCATAGTGACCAGGGGATTTTCTTCGGCGGTTCCTTCGGGTTCCTCGGAGCACAGATCGTCGGTGTCCTTGCAGTCTTCGTATGGTGCCTCGTTACTGGCTTTATTCTCTTCTACGGAATCAAAGCAATTACAGGCTTGCGGGTCACAGAAGAAGAAGAACAGGCAGGGCTTGACTACGAAGAACATGGTGCAAGTGCCTATCCTGACTTTAACGTCTCTTCGATACGATAAACGTATCACTCAGGTAGCCTGCGTGCTACACATTTAATAGGGGCCACCCACAGAAAGTTTCACTTATATCCCTGAGTTTACTTCACCGCTTGTGGGTGTTCCCTCTTGCTGTTTGAATTTTATCCACTGTCTTTTCGTGCCGAAATTATCACTTGATAGGACTCTAATATTCTGCTAAAATAACAGATCAACACTTTTTTATTCTAAAACTGAAGATATTTATGATAGGGCTTAGGCATTTGCCTTAAAGTCCCTTTGATAAGGGGATTTAGGGGGTTTAAAGGACAGAAAATCCGCAAATTTGCGTAAATCCTATATGAGATATGACAAAGATGTCCCACTTTGCTGGCGAATTACAAACTTCGGCGGCGAAAGTGTATGCTTAATTGAGGGATCAGACGAAGGTGTCTGTCCTTACCTAAACAACAAAACAAGCAGCTGCTGCTTGTAAATATTATGGAGGATTCCGATGCAACAACGATGTGCATCACTGTCAGCACTTTTCGCAGCAAGTTTTGGAAACCCGCAAACTGCGCCAAAAAGGCGAGCGGCTTACACGCGAATTGGAGCGCTAATCGTTATTTTATTAATATGTGGCGTGCCGAGTTTGGCGATGGCACAAGATGCAACAGCCCCTGATTCCGGTGATACCGCTTGGATGCTCACCTCAACGGTACTCGTGCTCTTTATGACGATTCCTGGGCTCGCCCTCTTCTACGGCGGACTCGTACGCGTCCAAAATGTACTCTCTGTCCTCATGCAGTGTTTCGCATTGACAGGGTTGATGACGATCTTATGGATAATATGCGGCTATAGTCTCGCTTTTAATACCGCCGGTATGGAGGCGGGCAAAATTACACTCGGCTCTTTCATCGGTGGACTCGGCACAATGTTCTTGCGGGGTGTCAGCGTGGACTCACTCTCTGGCACTATCCCCGAAACAGTATTTATTACCTTCCAATTGACGTTTGCGATTATCACCCCGGCACTGATCGCTGGAGCATTCGCCGAACGGATGAAATTCTCGGCGATGCTCATTTTTTCTATCTTATGGTCGATCATTGTGTACGCACCCCTCTGCCACATGGCGTGGTCTGGCGACGGTTCGCTATTTGGCGATATTATCGGCGCACTCGACTTCGCAGGCGGAAACGTTGTGCATATCAACGCAGGAATCGCCGCACTCGTCGCTGCGATCTTGGTCGGAAAACGGATCGGATATGGAACCTCCGCTATGCCACCCCATAGTTTGACCCTCACCGTCGTCGGGGCATCCATGCTTTGGGTCGGTTGGTTCGGTTTCAATGCCGGTAGCGCTGGTGCTGCTAATGGCGCAGCTGGTATGGCGATGCTTGTTACGCAGATCTCAACTGCCACCGCTGCAGTTGCGTGGATGTTCGTTGAGTGGGGAAAACATGGCAAACCGAGTGCTTTGGGTATTGTAACAGGTGCCGTTGCTGGCTTGGTCGCTATTACACCCGCTTCCGGTTCCGTCGGTCCTATCGGAGCACTCGTTATCGGTGCTGTTTCTGGGATCGTCTGCTACTGGGGCGCAACCAGCCTCAAGTCAAAACTCGGCTATGACGATTCGCTGGACGCATTCGGCGTTCACGGCATCGGTGGAATTGTTGGAGCACTATTGACAGGCGTTTTTACAGCAAAAGTTTTAGGCGGTGCTGGCATAGATGGAATGGAAATTAACATCGGTATGCAAGTTTGGAAGCAGTTCCTTAGCATCGCTGTCACCATTGTTTGGAGCGGCGTACTCTCGTTTATTATCCTCAAAATTGTCGATGCGACGGTCGGCCTACGCGTCGAAGAGGACGAGGAACGGATGGGACTCGACCTCTCACAACACAACGAACGTGGATACAACCTGTCATAACATGACTTACGCTGTTAACCCTAAAAACCCCTCCTTCATCCAGCACTTGAAGGCTGCGGATGCGGGAGGGGCCCACATCTGTAGCACAAACTTCCCAGTTTGTGGCAGGAGACTACTGTGTTTACCGAAAATTCTCATCTAACAGAACGGGCGACAGTCAAAATTGTGTAAGTCCTAATTAATAAATATATTGACATTTTTAATAAAAAAATATACAATTTTAGACAAAGTAATAAATTTGTTGACATTTTTATAAGAAAATTATACAATTT